>CAYQRJ010000157.1:0-6616 GCA_964419855.1 uncultured Crocinitomix sp. | reverse complement strand
AAATATAGCAGATGAATAAAGATAATTTCAAACTCCCTCAAATTTGGGTATTATTGAATTGTATAATAATTATTTTAATGAATTGATTTACTAAAACTTAACTAAGTAACAATAATATAGTGGTGAATTTTGTGGGTTATCATTTTAAGCCTTTACACCTTCATTATATCCACTTCTTTTTTAGCTACTAAGTCGTCAATTTTTTTAGTATAAGAATTGGTAATATTTTGCACTTCTTCCTCTAAATCTTTTTGTCTGTCTTCAGACAATCCGTCATCTTTTAACTTTTTAATATCATTTAAAGCATCTTTACGGTGGTTTCTTATACTTACTTTAGCCACTTCACCTTCAGCTTTAGCTTTTTTGGCTAAATCACGTCTTCTTTCCTCAGTTAAAACAGGAACATTAATAATAATCATTTCGCCATTATTTTGAGGATTAAGACCTAAATTAGCATTCACCACTCCTCTTGAAATTTCATCTAAAGTGGATTTATCCCAAGGTTGAATGGTTAATGTTCTAGCATCTAAAGTATTTACATTGGCTACTTGTGTTAAAGGGACTTGCGCACCGTAAGCTTCAACCATTACACTATCTAACATAGATGGTGTAGCTCTACCTGCTCTAATTTTCTCTAACTCAACAACTAAATGCTTTATTGCTTTTTCATTAGCTTCTTTTAATCCGTCAAATATAAAATCTATTTCTTCTTCCATAATGCAAATATATTAAACAGTAACTAAAGTTCCAATTTTTTCTCCTTCAACCACTTTTTTAAGGTTCCCTTTTTTGTTCATATCAAAAACAATAATTGGTACATCATTCTCTTTACACAAAGTAAAAGCAGTCATATCCATAATGTTTAAGCCTTTGTTGTAAGCTTCATCAAAAGTTAAAGTATCATATTTTGTAGCACTGGGATCTTTTTCAGGGTCGGCGGTGTAAATACCATCTACACGTGTCCCTTTAAGAATCACATCAGCTTGCATTTCAATAGCCCTTAATGCTGCAGCAGAATCAGTTGTAAAATAAGGGTTTCCTGTACCAGAACCAAAAATAACTACTCTACCCTTTTCTAAGTGTCTAACCGCACGTCTTTTAATAAACGGCTCTGCAATTTCTTTCATTTCAATTGCTGATACTAAACGGGTGTACATCTCTTCTTTTTCGAGAGCGGCTTGCAATGCCATACTGTTAATCATGGTTGCCAACATCCCCATGTAATCACCTTGAGTTCTATCCATTCCTCCTCTTTCAGCTTGCACACCTCTAAAAATATTTCCACCGCCAATTACAATAGCAATTTCCACTTTTTTATATAGAGATTTAATTTCGGCAGCATATTGAGCCAAGCGATTATTGTCAATTCCAAATTGTTTGTCGCCCATTAATGCTTCACCACTTAATTTAAGTAAAATTCTTTTATATTTCATTATAAGGATTTTAGGATAAAACAAAAAAAAAGAGAAAATTAAAATTTTCTCTTTTTTCAAAATCATTTATTTTAAAGTTACTCGCTTAAAGTCTGTAACTGTTAAGTCTTTTTCAGTATCATTTAAAAATTGCTGAACAGATTTTTTATTGTCTTTAATAAACGCTTGACTTAACAAAGTGTTTTCTTTAAAGAATTTATTTAATCTACCTTGAGCAATTTTTTCAGCCATTTCAGCAGGTTTACCTTCTTTAATAGCTAACTCTTTACCAATTTCAACTTCTTTGGCAATCGTTTCAGCATCAATACCATCTTTATCAAGAGCGATAGGTGCCATTGCAGCAGCTTGCATAGCTACTTGTTTACCAGCATCTTTTGCAGCATCAGAGTTACTTGTAATTGCAACAATAGTTGCTACTTGGTTACCAGGGTGATTATATGCCACAACAGCAGCATCACCAATAACAGCAAAATTAGTTATTTCTAATTTTTCTCCTACAACACCAATTTGCTCAGTAATTTTTTCAGCAACAGTTAATTCATCATTAAATTTAGCATTTAATAAATCTTCTTTATTGGTTACACCAGCTTTAATAGCAGCATTAACAATACTGTCAACAAAAGCGTAAAAATCACTATTTTTAGCTACGAAATCAGTTTCGCAGTTTAAAGATAAAATAGCACCTTTAGTGTCGTTATCAAAAGTTTTAGCAATTACTAAACCTTCAGAAGCTTCATTTTCACCTCTTTTAGCAGCTACTTTTTGTCCTTTTTTTCTAAGGATTGTAATAGCTTGCTCCATATCACCTTCTGCCTCAACTAATGCCTTTTTACAGTCCATCATTCCGGCACCAGTTTTTTTTCTTAATTCATTTACTTGTGAAGCTGTAATTTTCATTTTAGTTTCCATTTATATAAAAATTATTTCTTATTTTTCTGTTTCTACTTCTTTAGTAGTCACTTCTTCTTTTTTTGTATCGTCTTTCTTAGAAGCTTTTGCTTTTTCTTTAGACGCTTTTCTTTCCTCTAACCCTTCCATAATGGCCTCTGTTACTTTATCCATAATAATAGATATTGAACGCGTTGCATCATCATTGGCAGGGATTACAAAATCAATGTTTCTAGGGTCAGAATTAGTATCAACCATAGCAAAAGTTGGAATATTTAACTTGTTAGCTTCTCTAACAGCAATATTTTCTTTTAAAACATCAATTACAAAAACAGCTGCAGGCATTCTAGTCATATCTGCAATTGTACCGTAATTTTTTTCTAATTTAGCTCTAGTTCTTGATAATTGTAATCTTTCTCTTTTAGATAAAGTTTTAGCAGTTCCGTCTTCATCCATTTTATCAATGGCATGCATTTTTCTAATTGCTTTTCTAACGGTTCCAAAATTAGTTAACATCCCACCCGACCATCTTTCAGTAACGAAAGGCATTCTTGTAGGCTTAACTTTGTTTTCTACTATTTCTTTAGCTTGTTTTTTTGTTGCAACAAAAAGGATTTTTTTACCTGATTTTGCAATTTGTTTTAACGCTGCGCAAGCTTGGTCTAACTGTGCTACAGTTTTATTTAGGTCTATAATGTGGATACCTTTTTTTTCTCCAAAGATATATGGCGCCATATATGGGTTCCATTTTCTTTTTAAGTGACCAAAATGCACTCCTGCGTCTAATAATTCTTCAAATGTCGCTCTTGCCATTTTTTTTAAATTTTTATTTCCAATTTTATATTGGAAGGTTTACTTTCTTTTTACTTTTTTATTTTGTTGGAAAGCAATTGTTAAGTAGCACTTTTTTATAAAGTAGTCTCAACAATTTAGATGCTAAACCAATCGGGATAGAAAAAATACTATCTTTTCGAGAATTGAAATTTCTTTCTCGCTTTTTTCTGTCCAGGTTTTTTTCTTTCAACCATTCTTGGGTCTCTAGTCATCAATCCTTCAGCTCTTAAAGCAGGTTTCCATTCTTCATTAATTTCTACTAATGCTTTTGAAATACCAAGTCTAATTGCTTCAGCTTGACCACTAATTCCACCACCTTTAACATTAACTTTAACGTCATATTTACCTACTGTATCAGTAATATTAAAAGGTTGATTAACCTTATCTAATAAAATTGGTACAGTAAAAAATTCGTTAAGTTCTCTTTTGTTAACTGTGATTTTACCAGTTCCTTCTGAAAGATAAACTCTAGCAACAGAAGTTTTTCTTCTCCCTAATGTGTTAATTACACTCATGTTATTGCTTGTTTAAAATTTTATCTAAATCTATTTTTTCTGGCTTTTGAGCCTCATACTTGTGGTCTGGACCAACAACAACTTTTAAGTTTCTGTACAAAGCAGAACCTAATTTGTTTTTTGGCAACATACCTTTTACAGCTTTTTCAACCATTCTACCTGGTCTTTTAGCCATTAATTCTTTAGCTTTAAGAGATTTTTGACCTCCAGGATAGCCTGTGTGACGAATATATGTTTTATCATCCCATTTATTACCAGTCATGGTAATTTTTTCTGCATTAATAACAATTACGTTATCTCCACAGTCAGCATGAGGTGTATAATTCGGCTTATGCTTTCCTCTAATCAAAAATGCAACTTTACTAGCTAATCTTCCTAGGGTTTGACCCTCTGCATCAACTAACAACCACTTTTTATTGGCAGTTTCTTTGTTAGCTGAAATTGTTTTGTAGCTTAATGTATCCACACTATTAATCTTTTTAGTTAATATATAATTATCCCAATTTGGGGGTGCAAATGTACGAATACTAAATTTATTAACAAACTTTATGTGGAAAAAATTTATTTTTTATGGTTTTAGTTCAATTTCGCTCTAAATAAATTGTAGATAAAAAACCTTAGCAATAAGTCCTTATTAATATTATATTTATTTTTTGCTTACCAAAAAGACATTACTTTGCAATTTATAAAAAATTGTTTAATTGGGCAAATCTTAACCGCAAAAATTCATGGAATTAGCTTTGTTTAGATGTGAAATTTTAAAATCCGTAGGAATACTTTAGTATTTCAAGGGCTTTGAAATATAGCAGATGAATAAAGATAATTTCAAACTCCCTCAAATTTGGGCGTTATTAAATTGTACAATAAATGTTTTATTTAATTGATTTACTGTGTTTTAACTAAAAAATAATAATATAGTGGTGAATTTTGCGGGTTAATAGACTAAACATTGATAAAAAGATTTAATTTTAACAATTAATTGGTTGGCTTATAAAATGATTTTGTACTTTTGCACAACCAAATTTTATTCTATTAATATTGCTATGAGCGATCCAATTAAACACGAGTGCGGTATTGCACTTTTAAGATTAAAAAAACCTCTTGAATTTTATTTAAAAAAGTACGGCTCTGCTTTTTATGGTCTTAATAAAATGTATTTATTAATGGAAAAGCAACATAACCGTGGGCAAGATGGTGCTGGTATAGCAAATATTAAATTAAACATGGAACCAGGCGAAAGGTACATTAGCCGTGTTCGCTCAATAGACCCAAAACCAATTCAAGATATTTTTAAACGCATTAACCGTAGGTTTCAAGATATTGAAAAACAATCTCCATCTTTATTAAAGGATATTGATTATTTAAAGAAAAACGCAGGATTTACAGGTGAATTATTTTTAGGCCATTTAAGGTATGGTACATTTGGCAGAAACAGTATTGAGAGTTGTCATCCGTTTTTACGTCAATCTAATTGGATGACTAGGAACTTAATTGTAGCAGGGAACTTTAACTTAACCAATAATGATGAGCTTTTTGCTAATCTTGTTAAACTAGGTCAACATCCTAAAGAAAAATCTGACACAGTAACTGTAATGGAAAAAATTGGTCATTTTGTTGATGTTGAAAATCAAGAATTGTATTCTAAGTTTAAACCTAAAGGTTATTCTAACAGAGATGTTTATAATTTAATTGCTGAAAAAATCGACCTTGAAAAAATATTAAAAAAGTCATCTGAAGTATGGGACGGTGGCTATGCCATGGCTGGGTTACTAGGTCATGGTGATGCTTTTGTTTTACGTGACCCTAACGGAATTAGACCTGCCTTTTGGTATGAGGATGACGAAATAGTTGTGGTTACCTCCGAAAGACCTGTTATCCAAACTGCTTTTAATGTTGATATTGATAAAATTAAGGAAATAAAACCTGGACACGCTTTAATAGTAAAAAAGAACGGAATAGCATCTGAAACACAAATAAACGAACCTAAAGAGTTGCTGCAATGTTCTTTTGAGCGCATTTATTTTTCGAGACCAGGTGATAAAGACATCTATAAAGAAAGAAAAGATTTAGGACGTTTAATGATTCCGCAACTATTAAAAGTAATTGATGATGATATTGATAATTCTGTTTTTTCTTACATTCCTAACTCTGCCGAAACTGCTTTTTACGGCCTTATTAAAGGGTTAGAGGAATATCAAAATAATGAAAAATTTAATTTTCTAAAGCATAACCCTAACCTTTCAGACCAACAAATTAAGGAGGCGCTAAACCGAAAGATTCGCATTGAAAAAATAGCCATTAAAGATACTAAATTAAGAACGTTTATTACGCAAGATGATGGTCGTGATGACTTAGTAGCTCATGTTTACGACATCACTTATGGTACAGTTAATAAAAATAAAGATAATTTAGTTATCATTGACGATAGCATTGTAAGAGGAACAACTTTAAAAAAGAGTATTTTAAGAATTTTAGACCGATTAAACCCTAAAAAAATTGTTGTTTTATCCTCTGCTCCACAAATTAGATATCCAGATTGCTACGGAATTGACATGGCTAAAATGCAAGATTTTATTGCTTTTACCGCCACTATCGAACTGTTAAAAGAAAATGGATTAGAAAAAGTAATAGAAGACACTTACAAAAAATGTAAAAGCCAAGAACGTTTTCCTAAGGAGCAAATTATCAACTACGTTAAAGATATTTATAAGCCATTTACTGCCGAACAAATATCTGATAAAATTGCTCAACTATTAACACCTAAAGAAATGAATGCTGAAGTAAAAATTATCTATCAAACCATAGAAAATTTACACCAAGCATGCCCTAATCATATAGGCGATTGGTATTTTACAGGTAATTACCCTACTCCAGGCGGAAACAAAGTGGTAAATAAAGCATTTATTAATTATATTGAAGGAAGTAATGAGAGGGCTTATTAATCAG
>CAYQRJ010000156.1:0-6652 GCA_964419855.1 uncultured Crocinitomix sp. | reverse complement strand
ACATCATCTAACTGTTCAAAGTCTCCTTTCCACTTATAAAATTCTTGTTCAACATCTAATTTTTGGCGATCAATAGGGTGCTTTTGAATACTCAATAAAAACAGTTTAAATTTTTTATACTTATACTTTTTACCCTTTTCTCCTCCAAATTGGTCTGCAAAACCATCCGAAAATAAATAAATATGATATCCATTTTTAACTGAGCAAATATTATTTTTAAAAGAAATAGTGTCCTCAAAATAGCCAATAGGTTGCTTGGTGGCGGGAATAACAAATAATTGGTGAGTTTCTGTAGTTAAATCAGGTTGTAATTCTGTTCCGTTAACCATTAAGTTGGGTTCATTAATGTCAGTTATAACCCAAGCGGGATTTTGAGCCCCTGCAAATTCAAAAACAATGTCTTTTTCATCAGAATAATCTAAACTTCCTAATGCTATATCCATTCCATCTTTTATAATAGTCCCCGTTTCGTGATCGGTAAAGGCTTCTACAACAATGTCTTTTGTTTTATCGAGAATTAAACCAGGTGAGGTAAGGTGATCTTCTAACAAACTACTATTTAATGCTGTGGTACTAATCATTGAAACCATTGCACCAGGAACACCGTGTCCTGTACAATCTGCTGCGGCAAAAAACACTTGTTTAGGATTGCTTGGGTTTTGTTCTACCCAAAAAAAGTCACCAGAAACAATGTCCTTTGGACGATAAAAAATAAAATAGTTTTTTAGTAAATTTTGCACTTTTTCTTTAGAAGGTAAAATTGATTTTTGAATACGTTTTGAATACTGAATAGAATCAGTAATCTCTTTATTTTTTTCTTGTAAAATTAAGTTCTGTTTTTCAATCTTTTTTTGCTTATTTTCTATTTTTTCTTTTTGCTCAACAACCTCTTTGGTTCTGCTTTCAACAATTTTTTCTAACTCTTTTTGTTTTTTTCGTAACACCCTTGTTCGCCAACCTAAAAACTCTAAAATAAATATTAAAGAAATAACAATAGCTCCAATAATAAACCACCACGATTTCCAATAAGGTGTTTTTATTTTAAATTCAAATCTAACTATTTCATCATTCAAAATGCCCAATTCATTAGTTGACCTTAATTCAAATACATATTTACCAGGGTCTAAATTGCTATAATTAACAAAGGTATTAGAGGAAAGGGGACTCCATTCATTTTCAAATCCATTTAACCGCCAAGAGTATTTTATTTTTTCAGGCGCAACATAATTAATGGCTATAAATTCAAACGAAATTTTATTATAATCATACGGTAATTTTAAGTCTTTTGGTAATTGATAAATTCCTTTTGTTCCCTTACAATACCTTGATGTTTCCCAATCAATATGCTTGTTGTTAACAACAATATTAGTAATGTAAGTTATTGATTTTGCTCCTTCTTTGTGATGGTTAGCGTGTTGATTACTTAAAAAATATAAGCCATTAATGGTACCAAACCATAAGTTACTGTCTTTATCAACGTATGATGCGTTTAAGTTATTTTGTAACCCCAAAAATCCCCTTTCTGTTCCAAAATTTTGCACTAATAAAGTGGAGTCTAATTTGAATTGAATTAAATTTACTCCCTTTTCATTTCCAACCCAAATAGATTGATTATGATAAAGCAAAGAAAATATGTAATCAGATGACAACTGATTAGATTGATTGATATTTTTAAATTTTAAAGTATAATTTAAACTATCTGTTAAGTTGGCATAATAAATACCTTTACCATTTGTACCTAACCAAATTCTATTTTTATCATCAAAAACAACAGTATTAATTTCGTTGATATTAGAGTCTAGTTGAGGTGAAAAAATACTATCATTTTCAAATACACTTAACTGACCATCTGAAAAACCAACCCAAACCCTATTTTTAAAATCCATTAAAATAGTAGAAACTTGATGCCCATTTAAGCCATCTTTTTTAAAGTAATTGGTAATTTTAAATTGATGATAAAATTGGTCGGGTTCAATAATAGAGAGTCCTTTTTTTGTTCCCACCCAAAACCTATTATTAAAATATTTTATAGTAGTGATATAAGTACTACATAACCCTTCTGTTATTGTTTTTATAGGATGTAAACTATCTTTTATGATGGTTAATCCTTTGTCCGACCCATACCAATAATAACCATTTTCATCTTTTAAAACTGACGTAATGTGATTATTAATTAAACCATTTTTAGATGTAATTATAGTTGATTTAACCACTTTATTATTCATCATTTTAAGTTTGCTAACCCCATCAAACGACCCAACAATAACATCATTATTATCATCTCCAGTTATACAACTAATTTGATTTGAAATTAAGCCATCTTTTGTGGTAAAAGCAATAAAATCTTTATAATTAAATCGCATAATGCCACCAAAATATGAACCAATCCAAATATTATTAAAATTATCTTTTTGAATGCACCTAATTCTATCATTTGACAATCCATTTTTAGTATTTAAGTTTAAAAATAAACGCCCATCAAAAATACTAATTCCCTTTTTTGTGCCTATCCAAATATTACCTTCATCATCTTCAATAATAGTCCTAACTCTGTTATTAATTAAACCATCAGAGGTAGTCCATTTTTTAATAGAGTTGTTTGTTAGTATAGATAAACCAGTGGATGTACCCACCCACAAAGCACCATCTTTAGATAAAAATAAGCTTAAAATTAAATTACCTGCCAAACCACTTTTGGTGGTATATACTTTTAATTTGGAATGTTCATACTTACATAATCCAGCATCAGTACCTATCCAAACAATATTAGAATCCGCTAAAATAGTTCTTACTTTACGGTTAGGTAAAACAAAGCTAACTTTTAGTTGTTTAGAGATTTGTTTTGTATTGATGTCAATAATAGAAATACCAAAATCTGTCCCTACCCATAAATTTCCATTACTGTCTTCAGACAATGTTCTAACAAAATTACTTTTTAATCCATCTTTAACAGTGAGGGTATAAAATTTACGATTAAAATAATAACTCAACCCTTTATCAGTTGCCAACCAAATTACACCTTTTGAATCTTCAAACACTACCCTAACATTATCTGAGGGTAAACCATTAAGATGTGAATATTTTTTAAAATGATGACCATCAAACTTACACACTCCTCCTCCTTCTGTACCTACCCACAAAAAGCCATTCTTGTCTTGTAAAATGTGATACACTCCCGACCTTGACAATCCTTCTTTTAAAGAATAAGTCTTAAAATTAAATTGTTGAGCGTGATTAACAAAACTAAAAAAAAGTAATAAATATGTCAACCAATGTTTTAACATCATTTTTCAAAAGTACCTTATTTTTTGCAATAATTTATATTATTTGTTTACAAACTAAATTTTGATTTACTACGTTAATGATAATGATTGTTAATAAAAACTTAAACTTTTTAACACAAAATAGCTTAATATAAATTGTAATTATTAATTTTGACCGAATGGAATTTTCAGCAGAACAAATAGCAAGCATCTTAGAAGGAGAGATTCAAGGAGATAAATCACAAACAGTTAATGGTTTATCTAAAATAGAACAAGGAAAAAAAGGGTCTTTATCCTTTTTAGCCAACCCTAAATATGAAGACTATATTTATAACACAGAGGCTTCTATTGTTATAGTTAACAAAACGTTTACTCCTCAAAAACCATTAAAAGATGGCGTTACTTTAATAAAAGTAGATGATGCCTATGCTTGTTTTGCTAAATTGTTAGATTTGTATAATCAAGCAGTAGAAAAACAACCAAAAATAGAGGATAACAGTTATATTTCTCCTTCTGCCAAAATTGGAAATAATGTTTATATTGGTGCATTTGTTTACATTAGCGACAATGTAGTTATTGGCGATAATACTCATATTTATCCTAATTCTTTTATTGGAGATAACTCTAAAATTGGGAATAATTGTAGAATTTTTTCGGGCGTTAATATTTATAGAGATTCTGTTATTGGAAATGATTGCACCTTACATTCGGGTGTAGTTATTGGTGCTGATGGATTTGGATTTGCTCCCAATAGTGAAAATAATTATCAAAAAGTGCCTCAAATTGGTAATGTAATTATTGAAGACCACGTAGAAATTGGTGCAGGCACTTGTGTGGATAGAGCTACATTGGGCTCTACAATTATACGTAAAGGCGTTAAACTTGACAATTTAGTTCAAGTGGGACATAATGTTGAAGTAGGAGATAATACAGTTATTGCCGCACAAACAGGTATTGCTGGCTCAGCAAAATTAGGTAAAAATATGATGGTTGGCGGTCAAGTTGGAATTGTTGGACACATTTCGTTAGCAGACGGAACGCTAATTGGTGCTCAATCTGGTGTGCCTAAAACAATACGAAAAGAAGGAACAGTCTTATTAGGTTCACCTGCTTATGAAGCAGATGATTACAAAAAAGCATATATGGGGTTTAGAAGATTACCTCAAATTTTAGATAGATTAAGGGCTCTTGAAAATGAGCTTAAAGAATTAAAAAGTAAATAAATGAGCGACAAACAACGCACACTTAAAACAGAAGTTAAATTTCAAGGTGTAGGATTACATACTGGAGAAGTAGTTAATATGACCGTAAAACCTGCACCTGAAAATCACGGTTACAAATTCCAACGTGTTGATTTAGAAAAAAAACCTATCATTAAAGCTGACCCTGACAATGTGGTTTCAACCGAAAGAGGAACAACCCTTGAACAAAACGGAGGTAAAGTTTACACCACAGAGCATATTTTAGCTGCTATTTATGGATTAGAAATTGATAATGCTTTAATTGAAGTTGATGCTCCTGAAATTCCAATTATGGATGGGTCATCTAAATTATTTGTTGAAGGACTTTTAAAAGGCGGAATTGTTGAACAAAACGTCAACAGAGAATATTTTGAATTAAACGAAAATATTAAATGGGAAGATATTGATAAAGGCATTGAGTTTTTAGCAATCCCTGACCCCGAATACAGATTAACTGTAATGGTAGATTACAATTCTCCTGTGTTAGGAACTCAACACGCTCACATGTATAAAGTTTCTGATTTTAAAGATGAAATTTCAATGTGTAGAACCTTTGTGTTTTTACGTGAATTGGAGTTTTTAGCTAAAAATGGGCTAATTAAAGGTGGTGATTTGGATAACGCTATTGTTTTAGTTGAAAGAGAAGATATTAAACAAGAAGAATTAGACCGATTAGCTAAACTTTTAGGCAAAGAAGAACTTAAAATAGCTGTTGAAGGTATAGGTGTACTTAACCATACAAAATTACAATTCGAAAATGAACCAGCTCGCCATAAATTACTTGACATTGTTGGTGACTTGGCATTAGTAGGACGTTTTATTAAAGGACATATTTTAGCCGCAAGACCAGGACACTCTGGAAATGTTAGATTTGCTAAAGTTTTAAAAGAACAAATTAAAAAACAAACTAAACAAGGTAAATATTTTGATTTAACAGTTGAGCCTGTTTACGATACTCAAGCCATTGAAAAAATGCTACCACACAGGTATCCTTTTTTATTGGTAGATAGAGTGCTAGAGTTAACTGAAGATTCTATTATTGGAATTAAAAACGTGACCATGAATGAACCTCAATTTACGGGGCATTTTCCGGGCAACCCTATTTTTCCAGGCGTACTACAAATTGAAGCCATAGCGCAAGTTGGTGGCGTTTTTGCTTTAAGCAAAGTTGAAGATCCACACCTCTATTCTACTTACTTTATGAAAATTGATAAAGTTAAGTTTAAACAAATGGTAAAACCAGGCGACACATTGGTTTTTGAATTAAAATTGTTATCTCCAATTAGAAGAGGATTAGTAAATATGGCAGGTAAAGCTTATGTTAACGGTAAAGTAGTAATGGAAGCCGAAATGTTAGCCCAAGTTGTTAAAGATAAAACTGAATGATTAGTAAACTAGCAAATATACATCCTGATGCTAAAATTGGGAATAATGTAACAATAGAATCCTTTTCAACCATTTATGATGATGTGGAAATAGGTGAAGGTACTGTAATTGGCCCTAATGTTACCATTTATTCTGGAGCTAGAATTGGAAAAAACTGCCAAATTTTTCCTGGAGCAGTAATTGCAGCTGTTCCTCAAGATTTAAAATATCATGGAGAATATACCACAACTGAAATTGGAGACAACAGTGTAATTAGAGAGTGTGTAACTATTCATAGAGGAACAGAGGATAGAAATAAAACAAAAGTAGGTAAAAACTGTCTTTTAATGTGTTATGTTCATATAGCTCATGATTGCTTAATTGGGGATAATGTGATTATAGCTAACAACACAAATTTAGCAGGACACGTAACCGTTGATGATTGGGCAATTATTGAAGGTATGGTAGGGGTACAACAATTTGTAAACATAGGACAACACGCTTTTGTGGCTGGAATGACTTCTGTTAGAAAAGATGTCCCTCCTTACATTAGAGTAGCACGTGAACCCCTAACGTATGCTGGGGTTAATTCAATTGGTTTAAGACGTAGAGGTATGGCTGATGAAACTGTTAAAACCATTGAAGATATTTACAGACTTCTTTTTGTCTTAAACAACTCAGTTACAAAAGGAATTAAACAAATCGAAAAAGAAATAAATAACTGTTCCGAAAAAACTATTGTGATTGATTTTATCAACCAATCAGACAAAGGAATAATTAAAG
>CAYQRJ010000155.1:0-6681 GCA_964419855.1 uncultured Crocinitomix sp. | reverse complement strand
AATGCTATTGGAATAATATCAAAATCCGGAAGATATGGCGGAACTTATGCACATAAAGATTTAGCCTTTGAATTTGGAGTTTTCTAAAGGAGTAATTAATTCTTTATAAATAATATCAAACCCCAAACCATTTTCTAATAAACCACTCTACAAATAATAGTAAGGTTATTAAAAGGAACAACCACTTATAATCAATTAAATCATCAAATGATTTTTCGTTGTAAGATACCGTTACAATATCATCTCGTTGGTTAATACTTTTTTCTAATTCATTTAATTGATTAGGATAGTAAAACTGTCCGTTGGTGTTTTCTGATATATTTCTTAACAATCTATGGTTGGCTGTGTTATTTAACCATTCTAATTTTATTTCTTTCACTAAAAAAGTACCTTTAGCCGTATATGCTTTATTAGATAAAGTAGTTTTAGCTTCCCAACGGTAAATGCCTTGAGGTAATTTACCCAGCTCTAACTTATAAGCGTCAGAAGTTCTAAAAAAATGATAATCAAATTCTTTATCTTGGTCATTTATTAACTTAAACTCCACATCTGCTGTATTAATTAAATCGTAAGCAGAGTTATATAATTCAGCTAAAACAGTAACTACTTGATTTTCGGTGTATTCATTATCCAAATGTACTTTAAAAGGATTTTTATTTTCTTTAACCGCTAAAAATGTAATCATTTTACTTATTAACAGTTCAAAATTAGCAGTAGAGCCATTTTTTGATTGATCATATAATCTCCATCTCCATAACCCTTCACCCATTATTACACCATATTTGGAGCTATTTTTTCTATTAAAATAAATTAATGGTTTATCTAACGTTATGTTGCCTACTTTTTGATATGCCAATACATCTAAAGATTTAGAAAAAGCATAATTCCCAAAAGGCGTAGTTAAAGGTGGTGCTTTAGACAACAACTGAACTATTTCAGGCGGATATAAGATAGAATTAAATTGTCCGTTAGGTGCAAAATTAACGTCCTCTGTTTTTGAACCTGAACCTGACACCCCAATTTTTAATTGATTAATGTCGGTCATATTTGTATTTCCACCAACAATATACAACACTGGTTTTTTACCCTCTTTTAAAACTTGATGCAATTGAGAATTTACATTTTTATAGTTATGGCATATCATTAAATCGTAAGGGGTAGCATCTTTAAAATCGTTGGCTTTAATTAATTCAACTTCATAATTTTTATTGTTATCAATTACGTAATTAATAGCCCCTAAATCTGGGTGAACACCTGTGTAAACCAATGCAATTTTTTGACGCCCATCTATAATTTCAATATAAAAATTAGCGGTATTATTGGTGTAAGTAAATTCATCTTTCAATTCGCTTACTTTTACGGTATATTTTCTGAACCCTACTTTGTTGGCAGGCAAATTAAAATTGAGCGTGTGTTGTTCTTTTTTTTCTTTAAAATCAACTGTTTGATTTTCTATTTTTTTATCCCCATCATAAACACTTACATTTACCTTAGTATTTGGATAATCAATTTGAGATAACCTCACTTCAACAGGAAAAGTATTACCTAAAAAAGCCACATCATTATTAAAAACTTCTACAATTTTAACGTCTTTTAGCTCGGTGGTATCACCTAAACCAATGGTATAAACTGGTACATAACTTTTTTTATTAATGGTGTATAAAGGATTAGCTCCTGTATTATAAATACCATCTGTTGATAAAACAATAGCACCAATATTTCTATTAGAATATTGACTGTAAATTTGATTTAAAACTTTAGAAACATCAGTTAAATCACCTTTATAATCATTTAAAACACCATTGGTTACCGTCCCCGAAAAAGAGTAAGGTATAACCTCATATTTATCTTTTAAATGATTAACCAATTCTTTTAATTGTTTAGGATATTCATTAAAATAAAAAGTAGAATCAGCATTATGAACTATAGACTGCGAATTATCGGTAGCTACAAAAATTAAAGGTTTTTCTTTTACTTTAACATATTTTTCAATAATAATTCCTATTAATAATAAACAGATTAAAAAAACACTTAAAAATCGCAATGCAAATAAAAAATAATGTGTTTTTTTGGGGACATCATATAATTTACTATTTCTAAAATAAAGCACACTAGCATAGATTAGTGCTATTAAAACAGCAACAATTATCCAAGCAGGGTGATATGAAAAAATAAAACTCAAATTTTAAAATTTTGCTAAAAGTATAAAAATCTTTCGGCATTATCTTATTTTGATGTGAGATAATTTAAACATTAACCAAACATTGTTAATTAAAAAAACATTTAACCTTATTTTAAACAATGATAATGAATTATATTTGTTTATCTAAATTAAAAACAAATGACATTAATTAAATCAATATCAGGAATTAGAGGAACTATTGGCGGAAAACAAGGTGATGGGTTAACACCTTTAGATGCTGTAAAATTTGCCTCTGCCTACGCCCAATGGATTATTAACAGAAGCGGAAAATCTAACCCAAAAGTAGTGGTTGGTCGTGATGCTAGAATATCTGGCGGTATGGTGTCTAATTTAGTTATAGCCTCATTGGTAGGAATGGGTGTTGATGTTGTAAATTTAGGACTTTCAACCACTCCTACGGTTGAAGTAGCTGTACCAATGGAAAAAGCAGATGGAGGTATTATCCTTACCGCTAGTCACAATCCAAAGCAATGGAACGCCCTTAAATTATTAAACGAAAAAGGAGAATTTTTATCGGGTAAAGATGGTGAAGAAATTTTAATTTTAGCCGAAAAGGAAGATTTTAACTATGCCCAAATAGACCACATTGGTAAAAGAATTGATGATAACTCTTATTTGCAAAAACACATTGACGCCGTAGTGCATTTACCTTTAGTTAACGCCGAATTAATTAGACGTAAAAACTATAAAGTGGTGGTTGATGGTGTTAACTCAACAGGAGGGATTTTTATTCCAGGGTTACTACACGCCTTAGGCGTTAAAGAAGTTATTGAACTTTATTGTGAACCAACAGGTGAATTTCCGCACAATCCAGAACCACTACCCGAAAACTTAACTGCCATTGCTCAAAAAATTAAAGACACCAATGCCGATTTAGGTATTGTGGTTGACCCAGATGTTGATAGATTGGCTTTTGTATGTAATGACGGCAGTATGTTTGGTGAAGAATATACCTTAGTTGCCGTTGCCGATTTTATTCTACAAAACACACCCGGAAATACAGTTTCAAACCTTTCATCTACTATCTCTTTAAGAGAAATTACCGAAAAATATGAGGGGTGTAATTATTACGCCTCTGCTGTAGGAGAAGTTAATGTAGTTGAAAAAATGAAAGAAGTAAATGCCGTTATTGGTGGTGAAGGTAATGGCGGAATTATATATCCAGAACTTCATTATGGGCGTGATGCTTTAGTGGGAGTTGCTCTATTTTTAACACAATTGGCAGAATCGGGCTTAACCGCTTTAGAACTAAGAGAAACTTACCCTAATTACTTCATTTCTAAAAATAAAATTCAGTTAGAGGAAGGAATGGATGTTGATGGTATTCTTAACAATATTGCCAAAGAATTTGCCGATAAAGAAGTAGATACTACTGATGGTGTAAAAATTTATTTTGGTAGTGAATGGGTACACTTACGTAAATCTAATACAGAGCCTATTATCAGAATTTACTCTGAATCGGCATCAGAAGATAAAGCCAATGAGTTAGCTTATATGATTATGGACCGAATTAAAAATTTGGCTTAATCATTATAATGGTACAATAATTGTCAAAAACAAACCAAAAAAACACTAAAAATGACAAAACTTTTACTTTTAAGCTTGTTTACTTTAACTTTTTATAATTTATCGGTAGCTCAAAATGTTGAGGAAGATGAAAACTGTTTACCTCCAGACAAAAAAATAATGAAGGTTTTAAAAGTAACTAACAACCCTAAAGCGAGTGATAAAGATGTGTCTATGGCGTATGCTGAGGCGGTAAAATTAGCCCCTCAAAATGCTTACGTATGGTTTGTTCAAGCAGAGTATAATTTTAACCGAGCCAAAAAAATGGAATCGGCTTATGAGCAAGGACGCATTAATTTTACTCAACTTAAAAATGTATATATGGGAGCGGTTAAAGGTTATCAAAAAGTAATTGACATTTGCCCAGAGTTTAACGCTACACCTTATTATAAAATTGGTTTTGTGTATTATATGCTAAACGATAAAAGTAAAGCGGCTAAATATTTTAGACAGTTTTTAGACTTTAAAAGCAATAATCCCGACCGTTATCCTGCTCAATATGCCAAATGGAAAAAAAACGTAGAAGAAATTTTACCAGAAATGGAAGCCAAAGAACTGTTTTACAGCAATCCTGTCCCCTACAATCCCATTATTGTTAAAAATGTGTCAACTGTTGATGACGAATTTTTACCTATGATTTCACCAGATAACGAATTGTTATTTTATACCAGACGTAAAGATGAAAAGCATTTAGGAGATATTCAATCGCAAGTAAGAGAAAATTTTACAGTTAGCGAACGACCTAACGTTAAAGCTAATTTTAATCAGGGCGAAAAACTTTCTGCTCCTTTTAACACCAATGAATTTAGTAAATACGGAGGTGTAACTCTATCCTTAGATAACAAAGAAATGTTTATTTGTGCTTGTCAAGAAACTCAAATTTATGGACAAGATTATTTGAATTGCGACATTTATGTAACCCATTTTGAACGTTCGGGTGAGGGAGGTAATGATTTTACTTGGACACCCCTTAAAAATTTAGGACCAAGCATTAACACCAAAGATGGTTGGGAAGCTCAACCTACCCTTTCGGCTGATGGAAACACATTGTACTTTGCTACTTATCGCTCCAACTCTCAAAATACCGATATTTATTATTCTACCCGTCAAAAAGACGGTACTTGGAGTGTTGCCAAACCAGTTCCAGTAATTAATTCTGCAGGACACGACAAAGCTCCCTTTTTACATCAAGATTCTGAAACTATGTATTTTGTTTCTCAAACATCACCTAACAGAAAAGGTGCAGAAAATGATGGTAATTTTGATATGTATTACACTCGTAAAGATGAAAATGGAAATTGGGGAACACCTGTTAATTTAGGATACCCCATCAACACAAAAAACAATGAGGTAGGTTTAATTGTTTCAACAGATGGTCATTATGCTTATTTTACATCTGACAGAGAAAAAAATGCCATAGGTGGATTTGACATCTACTATTTTGAACTTTACGAAAAAGCACGCCCTAAAAAAGTAGCTATGATTAAAGGAGAAGTGTTAGATGATAAAGGAGAGCCTGTTAAAGATGCTACTGTTCAAGTGTCTTATAAAGATTCTAAAGAAACTGTTGAGGTAAAAGTTAATGGTGATGACGGAAAGTTTGCAGCCATTATAGATTTAGAAGAAGAGCAAGATGTAAGGGTAACCGTTAAAAAAGAAGGACATTCATTTGATACTAAACTCATCAAAAAAGAAGAAATAGCACAACTCAAAAAGACAGAAACAACCTTTATTGATGAAATAGTTGAAATGGAAATTGGCGAAATAAAAGTAGGCAAATCTTTTACCATTGAAAATATCCTTTTTGCAACAGACTCTTATGTGTTAACTGAAGATTCTAAATTTATTTTAGACCAATTTATTGTGTTTTTAAAAGAAAATCCAACCGTTACAGTAACCATTGAAGGACATACCGATAACCAAGGTGATGATGCCCGTAACTTAACATTAAGCGAGAATAGAGCCAATGCGGTAATGAATTATCTTGTAAACAATGGAATTGACAAAAAAAGATTAAAAGCAGTAGGCTATGGAGAAACCAAACCAAAAGTAAGTAATTCAACAGCTGAAAACAGAGCCAAAAACCGTAGAACTGATTTTTTAATTACTGGGATGTAAACTTTTAAATAATGAAACACTTGTTATTTGTATTATTACTTTTTCCTTTGAGTGTTTCCGCTCAAAACACTCAAGTCAATGCTATAAAACAACAGTTAATGACTTATGATTCTTTAATTGACCAAGCTAAAGATGAGGATTTAGATTTTACCCCTCCTCATTTCACTATAAATTCTAATTTAATGGAAAGAGCTATTGGAGAAGTGAACACTAAAACAACCATTTACTTTGACATTCAAGCTAATGAAGATGATGATGAACCCAAAGATACTTCCATAATAAGAAAAGTAGAAGTCAATATCAACTCTGTTAGTTATAACATTAACAAAACTTATTTTTTTAATTCAAAAGGACAATTAATTTATTATAGCATTACCGAAAATGGTTACTCTTGCTACACTAAACAGTTTTACTACAACCAAAATTGTTTTTTTGTTATGTTTAAACAACATAAAACTGATAATTGTGATGAGGAAAATTCATCAAATGATTACAACTCATCTAAATTAACCAAAGAAGACTTAAAAGCCTCTAAAACCATAAAAATCACATCAAATTATTATCGCCAACTATTAAACACTTATTTTTATTTTTTAAGAGGTTAACAAATAAATCAACAAGCTTTGCAAAACCAACAAACCATCCACTATTCCAGAAAAATATAACTCTTTATTTTTATTTTTTGATTTTATAAGTATCCAACTGCCAATTAACATAAAAATCAACAAACCTAATTTATGTTGAGGATACAAATAAATTAACCCTACTTGACTCAATAAAAACAAAACCACCGA
>CAYQRJ010000154.1:0-6684 GCA_964419855.1 uncultured Crocinitomix sp. | reverse complement strand
TCTCTACAAAACCTAAAACTGTGGTGTTAGATACAATGCAATCGGGATAAAAAACCGAAATAAAGCGTTTGGTTATGGTGTTGTATATATTTTGTTCATCTGGTGTAACACCACTCATAGGAATTCCAGTAGGAATAATGGCGTGGTGGTCGGTTACTTTTTTGTTATTAAATACTTTTTTTGACTTGCGATAAGGTTTACCTTTTAATGGTTCAGTAAGCTGACTAAAAAAGGTTAATCCATCCATAATTTTAGGTATTTTTGGATAGATGTCGTCAGGTAAAAAGGTAGTGTCCACTCTGGGGTAAGTCACTAATTTTTTTTCGTACAATGATTGTACTAGTTTTAAAGTGTGGTCGGCAGAAAGGTTAAATTTATTATTGGCTTCTACTTGTAGAGCAGTTAAATCAAATAAGCGTGGTGGATGTTCTTTACCTTCTTTTTGTTCATAACTATCAATAATAAAATCTTTACTTTTAATGTATTCAATACCTTTTTCTCCTTTATCTTTTGTGGATATTTTACCAATATTAGAATTAAACAAAACCCCTCTGTAAACAGTTTTTAGTTCCCAATAGGTTTCAGGTTTAAAGTTGTTAATGGCTTTTTGTCGTTCAACAATTAGTGCTAGGGTAGGGGTTTGCACTCTTCCAATAGACAAGACTTGTTTTTCTCGTCCATATTTAAGGGTGTACAGTCTGGTGGCATTCATTCCTAGTAACCAATCTCCAATGGCACGTGAGCTACCAGCGGCGTAAAGATTCATAAATTCTTTGCCATCTTTTAAATTTTCAAACCCTTCTTTAATAGCCTCTTCTGTTAAAGATGAAATCCATAACCGTTTAATGGGTTTAGTGTTTTTAGCTTTTAACAATACCCATTGTTGAATTAATTCTCCTTCTTGACCAGCATCACCGCAGTTAATCACTTCATCACAGCGTTGCACTAGGTTTTCTATAGTTCTAAATTGTTTTTGAACGCCTTGATTTTCTATCACTTTAATGCCAAAACTTGACGGAATCATTGGTAAGTGGTCTAAATTCCACCATTTCCATAATGAGGTGTAATCGTGTGGTTCTTTTAAGGTGCAAAGGTGTCCAAATGTCCAGCTCACCCAATAGCCATTGCCTTCAAAATAGCCATCTTTTCTCTGCTTTGCTCCTAAAATAGAAGCAATTTCTTTGGCTACACTAGGTTTTTCGGCTATGCAAAGTTTCATTTAGTTTTTTCTTGTTTATCCAACACCTAGTTTTGTTCTTACTCTTTTTAATACATCATTAGCAACTTTACTGGCTTTTTCAGCACCTTGTTTAAGAATATCATCTAACTCACCTTTATTAGCCATAAAATAATTAAAGCGTTCACGTTCATTGGCATATTTGGTTAAAATTAAATCTAAAATCGCTTTTTTTGCGTGACCATAACCATAACCTCCTGCCAAATAATTGTTTCTCATTTCTTCTACTTGTTTTTCATCTGCTAATAATTTATAAATGGCAAAAGCATTGCAAGTATCAGGATTTTTAGGAGCATCAAGTGGTGTGCTATCTGTTTCTATTTTATTGATTTGTTTTTTTAGTTGTTTTTCAGGTAGAAAAATATTAATAATATTCCCTTTAGATTTTGACATTTTACTGCCGTCTAAACCAGGAATAAGTTGAGTGTCTTTATTTATTTTAACCTCAGGAATAACAAACGTTTCTCCCATTTGGCTGTTAAATGTATTGGCAACACGCCTAGTCATTTCAAGGTGTTGTTCTTGGTCTTTACCAACAGGCACGTAATTAACATCATACAATAAAATATCTGCCGCCATTAGCATTGGATAAATGAATAGTCCTGCATTAACATCACTTAAACGGTCGGCTTTATCTTTAAAAGAATGGGCTAATGTTAAACGTTGGTAAGGAAAAAAACAAGATAAATACCAAGTTAGCTCTGTAGTTTGTGGAACATCAGACTGACGATAAAAAACAGTTTTATTAGGGTCAAGTCCAAAAGCTAACCAAACGGCTGCTGTACTGTAAGTATTTTCTTTTAAGGTTTCTCCATCTTTAATTTGAGTTAAGGAATGTAAATCAGCAATAAATAAAAACGATTCATTTTTATCATCACTAGCCATTTTTATTGCGGGCTGTATTGCCCCTAAAATGTTTCCTAAATGAGGTACGCCTGTGCTTTGTATGCCTGTTAAAATTCTAGCCATTGGTTTGTTTTAATTTTAAGATTTTCAAAAGTAAAAAATTAAGTTTAAATTATTAATAATTGTTAATAAATAAGTTAAAATTTAAAATCTAAAAATAAATATAATTTAACTTTCGTTTTAGTTTAAAAATTAAAATTATGAAAAATAAAATTGTAGTAATGATTCTCTTGTTTAGTCCATTAACAATATTTTCACAAGATATGTCTATAAAGTTATATGGTAATGTAAATTATTTTACTTGGTCAAAATATAATGCAAAAAATAAAAATTTGTCCTTTACAATGCCAACCATTGCTTTTACCTATTCTAAAGCAGCTAATAAAAATTTTTATGAGTTAGAGCTATATTCTATTGGTGTTATGAGGAATAATAAAGTATCTATTCAATATGATTCTTTGACTAATAATCAATGGTATGGGGTGACAAATTCACGCAGAATTTCTCTAAAATACGAGTATAATTACCTTTTAACAAAAAAAGATACTAAATTTAATATGTTTTTGGGAGGTTTCATTTTGCCTTTTTACCGTAGCACTACAAACATACCTACTTTAAGTACTTATTATAAAAGTACAACACATTTATTTAATGGTGTGTTTGGATTAACACCTAGAATTATGTATAACATTTCAAAACGTTTTTATGTAGATGCTAATTTTATGTTTAAAATGTTTAGTTTTGATTTATCAAGACATAAATCCTTTAATCCTTCCTTAACCAAAGACCAAAATATATCAAAAAAAGTATCGGGTACTTTCTTTCCAAAATCATATACATTCAAAGTAGGGATTGGATTAAAGTTATAATAACTTTTTAATTAAAGTAAAAAAACAATTCCATCCTAAAAGTTTTTTGTTTTTGAGATATTAAGTTAGAAGAATTAATTGAAAAACTGTAACCTCAATTTAAATAGATGTCTTTTTTACACTCATCACACAACTCACCTGTGCTTTTGTCTATGGTTTTAATGGTTTCGTTGGCATCATTCATCACGCAAGCTTTTGTAGGGCAGTGAGAGAGACCAAGAACGTGACCAATTTCGTGTGTAGAAATTCGTTTTAGTCTGGTAAAATAAAGTTGATTTGATGCATTGTTGTGTAGTCTGTATGTTGATACTACGCAAGATACACCTCCTACTTGACCTAAGCCAAAAATTCCCCAGTCTTTATAAGTGCTTTTAGGTGATTTTATTTCTCCTGTTTGTTTATTGTATTTTGTGGATGAAATATCTTTGTTGGTTAAACCAATAATGTATGAGATAGAGTCAGGCAGATTTCTAGCTTGAATTCTAATTAATGAATCGGCTCTATATCTTGGACTTCTGATTGTAGTATAAGCTTGTTGAGGTAATTCAATTTGGTTTAAGATAACCGTTTTTAATTGGTAAGTCCGCTCCAAGGTAGATTTTACTGAATCAATATCTTGTTGTTTTACCTCTTCATAAGGTAAAATACCAATAATTTTATTTTTTAAAGAATTTTGACAAGATGAAATCCCAAATATGAATGCTATTAATAGATAAAACAATGCCTTCATCTAATCCATTTCTACCGCTTTAAACGTATTAACCATTAAACTGGCAATGGTCATTGGACCAACACCTCCAGGCACGGGGGTAATGTATGATGCTTTTTCAGATACCTCATCAAATTTTACATCCCCCAATAATTTAAACCCTGATTTTTTGGTATCGTCTTTAACTCTAGTTATGCCTACATCAATAACAACCACTCCTTCTTTAACCATATCTCCAGTTAAAAATTCCGTTTTACCAAGTGCAGCAATAATAATATCGGCAGATTTAGTGTATTCAATTAAATTTTTAGTTCTAGAATGGGTTAAAGTTACCGTACAGTTACCGTAGGGGTGTTTTCTTGCCATTAAAATACTCATTGGCGACCCCACAATGTGACTTCTACCCAAAACAACACAATGTTTACCTGAGGTTTCAATGTTATAGCGTTCTAAGAGTTGTACAATTCCATAAGGTGTTGCGGGTAAAAAACAAGGTAAATTTAGTACCATTTTTCCTAAATTTTCAGGGTGAAATCCATCCACATCTTTTTTAGGTGAAATAGCCATGGTTACTTTTAGTTCATCAATGTGTTCGGGTAGGGGAAGCTGAACAATATAACCATCAACATCATCATTATTGTTTAGTTTGTCAATTTCGTTGAGTAAATCTTTTTCACTAATATCAGAAGGTAATTTTACAAGGGTAGAATCAAACCCAACGTACTCACAAGCCTTTACTTTTGCATTAACATAAGTAATACTAGCTCCATTATCACCTACTAATACGGCGGCTAAATGCGGAACTTTTTTACCTGCTTGTTTAAGTTGATTAACTTTTTGTTTTAATTCTTCTTTAATGTCTTGTGATGTTTTTTTACCGTCTAATAAAATCATATTGTTGGAATTTTGGTTTGACAAATATAATAAAATATATGGGGTGTTTTGCAGTTTAAATCTCATTTGTTTGTACATTTGAAAGGATTTCAAATGATTACACTATGTCTATACCAATATATAATGTGCAACAAATTAGAGAATGGGATAAATTTACCATTAAAAATGAACCCATAGCCTCAATAGATTTAATGGAGCGTGCAGCTCACCAATGTGTTGACTATCTTTTAAAACAATACAAAGGACTAAAATCGGTAAATATTTTTGCAGGAATTGGAAATAATGGTGGAGATGGTTTAGTAATAGCTAGAGCTTTACATTTTTGTAATGTAAAAGTCCATTTGTTTATTGTAGAATTTTCAAAAGAGTATTCTGATGATTTTAACAAAAATCTTAAAATGCTTGGCGGTAATGTTATACCAACATACATCAATAAAAAGCATTTAATATCCGAAATACCTTATGCAGAGTTGAATATTGATGCCATTTTTGGGTCGGGGTTAAATAGAGAAATTGAAACTGGATGGCTGAGTGATTTAATTCAGTTAATTAATCAATCATCTATTAAAACAATTGCCGTTGACTTACCTAGTGGCTTGTTTGGATTTGATAACAGAAAAAATACTTTAAAAAACATTATAAAAGCAGATGAAACATTAACATTTCAACTTCCCAAACTACCTTTCTTTTTTGAAAGATATGAAAATTTTATAGGACACTATCAAGTCATTGAAATAGGGTTACATTCAAATTATAAGGAACAAACCCCTTATTATATAGCTGAAATTGGAGATGTTGAATTAAAAACATTTTCAAAATTTGCCCATAAAGGAACAAAAGGTCATTTGTTATTGGTTGGTGGATTTGATAAAATGTATGGCGCCGTCACTTTAGCCACAAAATCAGCTTATAAAATAGGCTGTGGTTATGTTATGGTTAAAATGGAAACAGAAGGCAATGTTGTTCTATTAAATCATATTTTAGAAGCGGTTATAATTGATGATGTTGAAGCCATAAAAAACAAACTAAAAGCCATTGGAATTGGTGTTGGATTAGGTCAATCTAAAAACAGTTTAAAGATGTTGAAACAAATTTTATCATTTAATCTACCAACAGTTATTGATGCAGATGCTTTAAATTTATTATCAAAACATAAAGAATTAATCAATTTTATTCCTAAAAATGCCATACTAACCCCTCACAAAAAAGAATTGGAACGCTTAGTGGGGACATATCAATCTGATGAAGAGTTTTTAGACAAACAAATTGAATTTTCAACTCAACACCAAGTCTATATTATTCAAAAAGGCGCTTATAGTAAATTAACTTGCCCCAATGGTGATGTGTTAATCAATTCAACAGGAAATAATAGTATGGCTGTTGCAGGTATGGGAGATATACTAACAGGAGTTATAAGTTCATTATTGGCGCAAGGTTATTCTCCAAAACAATCAGCTCAATTTGGTATGCTGCTTCATGGTAAAGCTGGAGATTTGATGAGAATAGAAAATGGTGAATTTGGAAATCTACCCTCAGATTTAATTGAATATTTGCCTAAAATAATGAATGATATTAAAAAGAATAATAATTTAAAAAACGATTAATAAATGGCTATTACACGAATTGTAAAAATGACTTTTAAACCTCAATACATTAAAGATTTTGAAACTTTTTTTATTTCAATAAAAGATAAAGTTGCCAATCAGCCTGGATGTAATGGGGTTAAACTTTTAAAAGAGCAAAATGATACAGGTGTGTTTTTTACTTATAGTAAATGGGATAGTGTTGAAGCACTAAATGATTACAGAAATACAGATACTTTTGCTAAAATATGGCCAACGGTTAAAAATTGGTTTGCAGATAAAGCACAAGCTTGGACGGTTGACGAATTGTAAGACCGCAAATTCATGCAATTATTGTATTTAATTAAAGAGTAATAGTCTAGTGGTAAATTTTGCGGGAAAAATTTGTGTCAGCAAAATGACAAAATTGAATTAATGTTAACTTTTATTTTCTTTAACCGCAAAAATTCATGGAATTAGCTTTGTTTAGATGTGAAATTTTAAAAT
>CAYQRJ010000153.1:1921-6725 GCA_964419855.1 uncultured Crocinitomix sp. | reverse complement strand
CTTTAATTGATTAACTATGAAAAAAAAGTTCCCATTACATTTAAAAATCCTAATTGGAATGGTGTTAGGAGTAATATTTGGATTATTAATGTCTAAATTAGGAACGCCATCTAATAATGAAACTCAACAAATTAATGAATACAAAACACTTTTAGCCGATTATCAAAGACAAAAGGAAAATATTAATAAACGTATTGTTAGGTTAGATGAATTGTTTTCAAAAGGATTAGGAGCAAAATCTGATTTGTTAGAAAAAGAATCTCTTGAACAAAATTTAATTAATATTAATAAAGAAATAGCGACTTTAAAACCTAAAACAAGGTTGGCTAACTCAAAAGGTAAAACGTTTATTACTAATTGGGTAAAACCTTGGGGAACCATATTTGTTAATCTTTTAAAGCTCATTGCTATTCCGCTTATTGTAGCTTCACTCTTAAAAGGGATTTCTGATTTAAAAGACATCTCTAAATTTGCTAAAATTGGTGGACGTTCTATTTTAATTTATGTTGGCACAACCATTATTGCTATTACAATTGGCTTGTTGGCAGTAAATATTGCTAAACCCGGAAACGGTATCTCATCTGAAACCATAGAACAATTAACTCAAACTTATGCAGGGAATTCTAATATTGAAAAAAAGCTAACCACTGCTAGTCAACAAGTAGAAAGTGGTCCACTAGATTTTTTAGTTGATATGGTACCATCTAATTTATTTGATGCTTTATCACATAATGGCAGTATGTTGCAAGTTATTTTCTTTATCATCTTTTTTGGAATTGCTATGTTGTTAGTGCCTGAAGATAAGTCTAAACCAATTAAAGAGTTTTTTGATGGTTTAAATGATATAGTTTTAAAAATGGTAGATTTAATAATGCTAGGCGCACCATTTGCTGTTTTTGCGCTTTTAGCAACTGTAGTGGTGTCATCTGAAAGCACTGAAATTTTAGTAAGGTTATTGGCTTATTCAGGAACTGTTGTAGTAGGACTTTTATTAATGATTGTTTTTTATTCGGTTTTAGTGGCTGTGTTTACAAAAAAGAATCCATTTTGGTTTTTAAAACAATTAGCTCCTGCTCAATTATTAGCTTTTACAACCAGTAGTAGTGCCGCTACGTTACCTGTAACCATTGAAAGGGTAGAAGAACACATTGGAGTTGATAAAGAAGTATCATCTTTTGTTTTGCCTGTTGGGGCCACTATTAATATGGACGGAACCTCATTATATCAAGCAGTAGCTGCTGTTTTTATTGCTCAAGCCCTACATGTTGACTTAACATTAATGGATCAAATGACCATTATTCTTACTGCGTTAATGGCATCTATTGGCTCGGCAGCTGTACCAGGTGCGGGAATGGTAATGCTAGTAATTGTTTTACAAGCCATAGGTAAATTTTCTCCTGAACAAATTGCCATTGGGTTAACCTTAATTTTTGCGGTTGATAGACCTTTGGATATGTTAAGGACAACCATTAATGTAACTGGAGATGCAACTGTTTCTATGTTAGTAGCAAAATCTTTAGGCAAACTTCATGAGCCTCAACCTCAAAATTGGGATGACAATATAGAGCAAATACTCCCTAAAGATTAATCGTGGTATAATTTATTGTTAATAAGGTTTTTATATGTTTTCAATTAAATCTATGCTTAAATAAATTAGGGTAGTCTGTAATAATAGAATTGATGCCCATTTCTTTTAATCTATTGGCGTCTTTAACGGTGTTAACAGTCCAAGGGATAATGTTGATGTTATTTTCTTTAAGTTCCGATACAATGTTTTTTGTAATTTTTGATTGTTCTAAATTATAGTATTCTGGTTTAAAATTTAGGCGTTTTAAATTGTCATTAATTGATAAATTATTGTCGATTAAAAAACCAAATTTACAGTTAGAAAAAGAATGATGAATTTTATTTAACAGGTCGGCATCAAAAGATTTAATGAGATAATCTTTTTTATTAAAATTGTGCTTTTTAATAAATTGGATAACTAAATCGGCATATTCGTTTAAATCGGGTTGAAAAATGTGATACCATTCTTTAAATGACTTGAGCTCAATTTGAATTTCAATATCCTCATAGTTATATAATTTAAACTTTTGTATCAGCTCTTCAAGTGTTGGTTTATAGCATTTTTTTAATGTTTGATGTGGAAAATCTGGGTTAAATTTACTGCCACAATCAAACTGTTGAATTTCATCAACCGTTAACTGAAATAAATTAAAAGATTTTTGATTGCTTTCGGTAATTAATAGACCATTTGGGTGAAGGCAATATTTATGATTCATCCAAGGTTCGTGAGACACAATAAGCTTTCTATCTTTAGATATAACAACATCTAATTCAAATCCTGTTAAATTATTCTCTAAACATTTTTCAAACCCAAACAATGTATTTTCGGGATAAAGCCCTCTAGCACCTCTATGACCATAAATATTTTCAATCATAAAGGTAAAGGTATAAAAAATAAACTGAATAAGGTTTTATTTTTCCACTATCATTACTTCAACACGTCTGTTCATTTGCATGGCGTTTTCATTTATTTCTTTAACTCTTGGTTTGCAAGCCCCAAACCCTTTATAACTGAGTCTATCTTTTTTAATTCCACTATTTACTAAAAAAAGATAAACATATCTTGCTCGTCTTATTGATAATTCATTACTCTCATCAATTTTAAGGGTATGTTCTACAGTTCTATCACAATTGGTGCAACATATATGCCCCTGCAATTCTATTTTTAAATTAGGATTATCTTTCATAATTTGCACTAATTTTTTTAAATCAGGAATGGCTTTAGGCAAAGGTTTATCACTACCTGGATAAAATTGAATATTTCTTAATACTAAGGTTTCACCTACTCGTAAATTTAATATTTTATCAAGGTTATTATTTGTTTTGTGCTTATGTAATGATTTAGTAACAAGAACTGTATCAGTAGTATTTGTATCAATTAGCTGTTTATTTCTACTAACATTTACTTTATTAATAACTATATCAACTCGTCTATTTTTTGAGAAATTATTAAATTTAGAGTTTTCTCCTTTGCCAATAACAATAGGAATTTTAGTTGAATCGATTCCGTTATCAATAAAAAATTGTTTAACACTTTGAGCTCTTTTTTTAGATAATTCTAAATTATATTTAGTAGCCCCATTACTGTCTGAATAGCCATATATTTCGAATAAGGCATCATCAAACTTTTGTATGCAATTTTTTAAAACCAATTTACTTTCGGATGATAATTGATAAGAATCATTTTTAAAATAAATAGATTTTGTTACTTGTTGAGCCGAACTATTATTAGCAAACATAAATAATAAGCTCAAAATAAAAATTAAGTTTTTCATATCACTTATAATCAGAAAATATAAAAAAGTTACAGTTTTTTTACCCTTTGTTTATATAAACAAAGGGTAAAAAATACTATAGATAATATGAAGTGTTACAATACCTAGGTTAGATGAAATAAACCATCAATAACTTTAATTAATTTTTGTTTAACTTCATCAGCCATTTTATTTAATTCGTCATCATTAACAGATGCCATTGAAGCTACAGGATCAACTGCAAAAACTTCAACTGTATTGTCATCATTTTGTTTAACCACCACATTACAAGGTAAAAATACACCTACATAGGCATTGTGTTGTAAAGCACTATGGGCAAAATTAGGGTTGCAAGCACCTAAAATTTTGTAAGGTTGAAAATCAACATCTAACTTTTTTTTAAATGTGGCTTTCATATCAATTTCTGTAATAATACCAAACCCTTCTTTTTTTAGTTCGGTGGTTACTTGCTCAATGGCATCATCAAAAGATGTGTTTCTTAACAATGTTTCTATATAAAAACTCATAATTTTATAGTTTTAAAGATTAATCATATTCTTTTCCTTTATGTTCTTGTTGACCTAAAGTCCAATCATCTGTAACAATGGTTTGTAACCAAATTCTACCTTGTTTTCTAAATACTTGTACGTTTACCCCAAAATGGTCGTGAAAATGGTCTTCAAAAGTGGCTGTTTTTTGATGTCCATCAATGCTTAATTCTCCTTCATTATGTTTTGTTCTAATATCTTTGAGCAATAATTCATCATCATACATTGCTTTTCTTGTATTTCCTTCTCCTTGATGATGTTCTTCAGAAAAGAATTCAATTTTTAAATGAGGAAAATGTTGATTAAACTCTTTTTTAATATCTTTTAATTTTTTGTTGTCACTTATTTTTAATGTTTTCATTGTATTTAAGTTTTAATGCGTTAATTTTTTTCGATATAAAGTTAATATAGGTTAGGGGAGATATAAATATCATTCATCAACTAAAAAGATGATTGATGTCATAGCAAAAAAAAAATCCTCTAACAATATTGTTAGAGGATTTTTAGTAAGTATTATAAAATATACTGCTTAGCCAATTACTTTAACTTCTACAGCATTCATTCCTTTTCTACCTTCTTTTAATTCGAATTCTACTTTGTCATCTTCTTTAATCTCGTCAACTAAACCAGATACGTGTACAAAAAATTCTTCATTTGATTCGTCTTCAACGATAAACCCAAATCCTTTGGAATCGTTAAAGAACTTTACTGTTCCTTTACTCATTACTATTTTTATTTTAATTTAATTAGTGCAAAGGTAAGTATAATAAATACCAATATAGCATAAAAAGTTATTTTTTATTGAAAATAAATAATTTATGCTAATTTTATTAACGATTCAACAGCTTGTTTGGCGTTGTTTCTGATATCTAAAATATTGGCGTCCATCATATAACAAGGAGCGGTAACAATTTTTAATTTTTCGTCAACTAAAAC
>CAYQRJ010000153.1:0-1821 GCA_964419855.1 uncultured Crocinitomix sp. | reverse complement strand
TTTTTAATATCACCTCTAGCAATTCTAGCAGATTCAATTAACATATTTCTGTTTTCGTCCATTTCTTCACCAGTAAGGTGATTAATAACATGATGCTGATTTTTATTAACCGATAAACACTGATAATCGGCTCCAGCTTCTTTAACAGCTAACATAGCTAAAATGGCCTCTTGAATTTCGGCGCCATCATAAACACCACATCCCGATAATAATATTCCTATTTTCATTTTACTTGTACTTTTATTTGATTTAAAACACTAAATTAGTCATTTTTTTGAATGATTAAATGAATGAAAGCAACAAAAATATTTTATTTTTTGATGGAGATTGCCCGTTCTGTAACCGAGCAGTAAATTTTGTGCTTAAACATAAAAAATCAAACAGTCAAATTTATTTTTCGCCTTTGCAATCTGAATTTGCCGTAAATGAATTAAAAAAACACCATATTAATATAGAATTGGACACCTTATATTACTTAAATCTTAATACAGTGTATAACAAATCATCAGCTTCTGTTAAGTTGACAAAATGGTTAAAGTTTCCTTTTAATTTATTGATTATTTTTTATATCATTCCTAAACCAATTAGAGATTTTGTTTATACTCAAATAGCCAAAAGACGGCATCAATTAGGGAAATCTTATTGTGTCATTCCTAAAGATGAGGATAAAAAGTGGTTTTTATAAGGATAAAGTATATTACTTTTTTTGTTTGGTTATGCGTAGTGTGGAATTTTAAATCCATGAATTATTAGATTTAAGAGAATAGAAAAACTATGTCTAAAAAATTAAAAAATGATATAAAATAAACCTAAATAAACAAAATTTTAGCTACCTGCAACACCGAATCAGTCAATATTTCGGCAAACTCAATAACCACATAGTATTCAGTTCCGATAGTTATCGGAATGGCCTACTGTGTGCCGAGTATTCGGTATCGGCAATCCGAATACTTAGTTGTTACTCACTTAGTTCAACTTTAATTTTATTAGATTCATTGTCAATTTTTACAATCAATTTTTCTTCATGTAAAAAAAGGTAGTTAAACTTAAAGATGATGTGAGATTCTTGCTCTAATTTCAAAGCTTTTTTCCCTTGGGTCGATTTAGTAGACCATTTTTCATACTGATATTTTTCATTTTGATAATCGAAAGTTGCAATGAATATCTCGTTAGGTCTGAATCCACAATTCATAGAAATCAATGAAGGGATAAAATTAGTCTTTGAGAGTTTTGGAATAGTGTCATAGTCAAATTCAGACAACACTGCTATATATTTCTTTTGTGAACTATTTTCAAATTTAACAAATCCTCTTTTTGCATTTTTTAAAGGGGTCATCAGAAAAATCCCACAACATGTACATGGTGAAATAGTATATGTTTCACCAGGTCTTAGCTTACAAATAAATGTTTCTCTGATAACTTCATCTTGACTGTTTTTATAAAAGTATTTAATTGTATCAAATCCTACATTATTGATTGTGACATTTATTGAATCAGAATTTATGGTCTTTATTTTTGAGTCATTTATTTCAAATTCTAGACTCAAAAAGTAATTCATTTCTTGTGGGTAGTTTTTCTTTAAGAAATCAACACTGTCAGATATTTTGATGGTACATGTTTCAGCATGTATTTTACTTAGGCAAGATAAAAGTGTGATTAATATTAAAAGTTTATTCTTACACATATTTAATTTTCGCTAACGTTTTTGTATCGTTTGGATTTCTTAATACAACAAGGTCAATGTCTTCTGAAAATCGACTGATTAAATTATCGTATTTTGATAATGCCGTGCTACCTTTGAAAACAGTATCTTTTCCAATT
>CAYQRJ010000152.1:0-6750 GCA_964419855.1 uncultured Crocinitomix sp. | reverse complement strand
ATTAAATTTTTGTTTTAATTCAGCCACATCAAGCAATTTATTTTGCTTGGTTAATGTAGCATAATGTAAATTTTTTGAACCTGGTATATGACCACTTCTCATCCCTTCTCTTGGCTCTTCAACTTCAGCATTAAATCGCTTTACAGAGCGGGCGTCTAAAACTATTTTTTTATTGGTTTCAATATTGTGTAAAACATCATTTGTATTACTAATTAAAGCAGGATTAACATTTGCTTTAAAATTTCCTAATTTGGTCATTAATTTATAGGACGTTTCAGTTGAATAATTCTCTTTTATCCATTGCGGTAATCCGCCATCTAATACAAATACTTGTTGATGTCCAAAATACTTAAACATCCACCACGCCCTTGGACTTGAATATACCCCATGCTTATCATAAACTACAATTGTATGGTCATTTGAAATCCCTAAGCGTTGAACCTCTTTTTCAAATTGTTTTATTGATGGAATGGTGTTAGGGTATGGTGATGATGAATCTTTAAACGTATTGACTAAATCAAATTTAACACTATTTGGAATTAACAAATTGCTTATAGGTTGATTTTTGTCCGTTGCCTTTGGTAGTGTAGCTTCTAATAACACCAAATTTTTATCGTTAAGATGCTGTTGTAGCCACTGAGTTGAAACTAGATGATTTGTCATATTTGTTAAATGATTAGTTTACTCTATACCATATTTTTTATGGTATTTTTCGGATAATTGTTTTTGATGATTGGTTAAATTAATAAATTTACCATTAACCAAAGCTAAAGTAACGTTGTTGGTTCTCATATCAAGTGCATTTCCTTCAGACACAAACAAAGTAGCTTGTTTATCTTCTTCCAAAGACCCAACTTGTTGGTCTATTCCCATTATTTTGGCAGCATTTAAACTAATGGCAGCAATGGCTTGCTCTTCTGTTAAACCATAAGCCATTGCTGTACCTGCTAAAAAGGGTAAATTTCGGGTATTCATCACCTCCATTTGACCAGCATTTTGAATACAAAACAACAACCCTGCATCTTGTAGTTTTTTAGGTAATTCATAAACCAAAGAGGTTAAATCTCCTTCAAAATGGGGTAAATGATGTGGGTTTTCAAGCATTACACTAAAATGATTTTCTTTTAAACGTTCTGCCAATTGGTAACTGTCATACCCTCCAACAATTACAGGGTGTTTTAATTTAAACAATCTAGCAAAATGAATTACATCATTAATTTCTGGCGCAAAATTAGCGTGAAAATATACCCTTTGGTTACCATTAAAAATGAATTTCATGGCTTTTAGTTTTAAATCGGTGGGGTGGGGTTGTTTAACTTTGGCATAAGCCACTGCCTTTTTAAAAAAATTAACCAACAACTGAATGTGTTTTTGATAATTTTTGTTGATTTTAATCTCACCAGGTTCTGCCCACCACCCCGTGTTGGTGTATTTGCTTGGCCAATTGATGTGAATACCATCATCTATTTTTAAAACGGCATCTTCCCAATTCCATCCGTCCATATTCATTACAGATGACGTACCCGAAATTAAACCTCCCCTAGGGGTAGGCTGACATAATAAAATGCCATTTGTTCTTATGGTGTAAAGCACTTTTGAGTCTGTATTATATGCAATTAACGACCTAACGTTTGGGTTAATTAAACCTGTTTCTCTAAAATCGTTAGTGGCACGTACTGCATCAATTTCGGTTAATCCAATGGTGGAGTTAGGTGCTATAAATCCGGGATATACTTGTTTGCCTTTAATGTCTATAATGGTATCCCATTCCGTTTTTTTTACTGTATAAGTTAAAGCATTTTTTACAAACAAAATTTTACCATTTTTAACCCCTATTGCCGATTTATTTACCGTTTGACCATTACCAATATGTGCCAATCCGTTTAATAATAAAATGGAGTTATAGTTTTGCATTAACGGTGTTGGCACTTGGGCGTTAACTACAAGTGCTAGTAATAATGTGCTTATTAATGTTAGTTGTTTCATAATATTTTTTTAATCTCACTCCCCCACTGTATCGCAATGCCAATGTTTTGGTTTTTTGATTTTCGGTTTTTGGGTGGGTTCGCCGTTATTTTTGGCTTCCATCATTAATTTCATTATTCGTTTACGTTCTATTTGATCACGTTGGTGTAGGCGTTCATTTTGATACACATCATACATTAAAATGCCATCAATAAATGTTTTTTCAACTTTAGCGTTAATAGACAAGGGGTTATCTGACCAAATTACAATATCGGCATCTTTTCCTTTTTTTAAACTGCCCATACGGTCATCAATGTGTAACAATTTGGCTGGATTTAAAGTCACCATTTTCCAAGCATCTTGTTCAGAAACACCTCCGTATTTAACAATTTTGGCAGCTTCTTGATTTAGTCGCCTTCCCATTTCTGCATCATCAGAATTTAGAGCAGTAATTATTCCCATTTTGTGTAAAATTGCCGCATTATAAGGTATGGCTTCATTCACTTCAAATTTATATGCCCACCAATCAGAAAATGTAGAGCCACCTGCTCCGTGATGTTTCATTTTATCAGCTACTTTATACCCCTCTAATATATGAGTAAATGTATTAATTGTAAACCCCATAGAATCGGCTACGTGCATTAACATATTTATTTCGGATTGTACATAAGAATGACAAGTAATAAAACGTTGGTGTTCTAAAATTTCAAGGATAACTTCTAGCTCTAAATCACGCCTTGGGGCTGAGGTTTTTTGTTTTTCTTTATCCGATAATTTGTTAAAGTTATCCCATTGTTTTTTATAATCCTTTGCTCTAATAAATGCATCATAAAATACTTGTTCTACGCCCATTCTGGTTTGCGGAAAACGAACCCTACTGTAATCGCCCCAATTAGATTGTTTAACGTTTTCGCCCAAAGCAAATTTTATAAATTGGTCAGCATTTTTTACTAACATGTCTTGCGGACTGTGTCCCCATTTTAATTTAATTAATGCTGATTGTCCTCCAATGGGATTAGCAGAACCGTGTAGCAATTGTGAACAAGTAACGCCTCCTGCTAATTGTCTGTAAATATTAATGTCATTACTTCTTATTACATCAGCAATAGACACCTCTGCCGATACCGCTTGACCACTTTCATTTACGCCATTACTTATGGCTATATGAGAATGTTCATCAATAATTCCGCAAGTAACATGTTTACCACTGGCATCAATTACAACCACATCATTTGGTAACCTAACATTGCTTTGATTAACGGCTTTTATTTTTCCGTCAACAATTAATAAATTGGCATTTTTTATCACCCCTTCTTCTTCATTAGTCCAAAGAGTAGCGTTTTTTATGAAATAACTTTGTTGTTTTGGCAAACTGTCAAATCCATACGCCATATTAGGATATTTAACAGAGTTAACCGCAGAAGTATCAACCATAAATATTGTTTCTTTTTTAGTTGATTTGAATGATTTATTTTTAATGCCATTCCATTTTACCCACTTGCCATTTGGCAACAAAGCATTCCCTTCAAAAATTCCCAAATCAGGGTAAAAAGAACCGTTTAACTGAACAACCCCATCATTTACATCATCTTTAACAATAAAAGAAAAACTACCTTGATGTCCTGAAAATTTAATGCTTACTTTAGATTTTAAAGTATCCATTTTGGTTTGTTGTGTGATTGAATCTACCTTTAAATTATAACTGGTAACTGTTCCTTTTGGTTGTTCTAATGTGCCATTTATTTTAATGGGATACACCATTTCTCCTATCTTAAAATCATAATTACCTCTAATGTCAATTAAATGCCGATTTTTAATGATGTTGGGACGACCATCAATCCACGTTTCGTAAATTTCGCCTTTGGTAAACAAATCACCTTTTACTACAATAAAATTGGCAAACTTACCTTTATCTAATGTCCCTACAAATCCATCTACTTTTAAAAATTGAGCAGGATTTTCGGTAAGGGCTTTCAATGCCATTTCTTTTGACAAACCGTGTTTAATGGCTTTACGTATGTTTTTTAAAAAGTCTTTTTTATTTTTTAATCCATCAAGGGTAAAAGCAAAATCAATATTATTTTTTTGTAAGATATAAGGATTATAAGGTGCCATTTCCCAATGTTTTAATTGATTTAATGTAATAAATCTTGATGCAAAAGGGTCAGATAAATCAAAAGGCTTAGGAAAATTTAAAGGAATAATCAATTTAGGATTTAAAGCCTTAATTTCATCTATTCGTTCGTAAGCATCTCCAGCCGATTTTATAATAAAATCCAAACCAAATTCTTTAGCAATTTTTAAAACCCTTAACACCTCTAACTTATTACCAACTTTAAAAATATGTGGTAAATTATAATTAGCTAAAGCCGATTCAAAAGAGATGTTTTCGTTGTGATTATCTTTTAAACCTTTATACCACATCAAATCATAATAAAATTGTCGGATTAAAGCAATTGCTCCCATTTGAGATGAGGGATACCTCTGCTTTGATGCCCCTTTTGAAAACGAATAAAAATTAGCCACTTTGGTTTTAATAATGTTTTGTTTTAAAGATTGGTTAGACAGATTAATTAAAGCAGATGTCCCTCTTAAAATACCATCATTTTGATGAACATTAACCGTTGCAAATCCATTATTAATATATACTTGTTTGGGTGATTGTTGTTTAGAAGTAGATTTTAATTTGACTTCTTCAATTAATTCAAACGCATTGGTTTCGGGATGTACAGCTTCATTCCAATAATATGGTCCTGATTTTAAAGACACCAACTGAGGATAAGGGTTGTTTTTTTTAGACACCCTTGGTTTAACCGCCAAATGAGAATAAGCATCAATAAAAGCAGGATAAACCGTATAACCCTTTAAATCAATCTCTACACAGTTTTTAGGAAGTTTAATTAATTTACCTACTTTTTGTATAATTCCATCTTTAAAAATTAATGTCCCCTTATCTATTTTTTCAGTTGAATTAATATAAATGGTAGCATTAGTTATGGCATAATAGGTATGATTAGATTGATAAACGCCATTTTGAGGATCAATGTTTTGCGAAAACCCCATTTTAAAAGTTCCTAAAATAAAAAGCAGGATTAAAAATTGTTTTAACATAGTTTGTATGTAAAAAATTGTATTTTTGCGTAAAATTAATAAAATATGTTACACGCACACTCAGGATTTAGATGGATTGCTTTAATTTTAATAATTATTACTATTGTTAAAGCTTTTAAAGGAATAAAAAATGCAGAGGATTACACCATTAAAAACAAAATGCTTGCCCTAGGTACTTTAATTGTTTTCCATTTGCAATTTTTAATAGGATTCAGCTTATATTTTACTGGAGCTAAAACCAAGTTTTTTGACATGGCTCAGCCATATAGATTTTTCACTTTAGAACATCCATTTATGATGATTATTGCCATTATATTGGTTACAATGGGATATTCTAAAGCCAAAAAAGAAGAAAATTCAAGTAAAAAGTTTAGAAAAATTTTAATTTTTTATACCGTAGCTTTACTCATTGTTTTAATTGCAATTCCTTGGCCATTTAGAAGCCAATTAGGAGCAGGTTGGTTTTAAAAGAGTTAGCTTGTGATAGAAAAAAATCAAACTGCAATAAAAAACAAGGTAGAAACTGCTGTTTTAATTGGTGTTATAACCAATGATCAAACAGAAGAAATGACCAAAGAGTACATTGATGAGCTAGAATTTTTAGCACACACTGCAGGAGCTATATCCAAACGGAAATTTTTGCAACGGTTAGATAAGCCTCACAACAAAACCTATATTGGTAAAGGAAAATTAGAGGAAGTTAAACAATATGTTGATGATAACGAAATAGACATTGCTATTTTTGATGACGAATTATCACCCTCTCAATTAAGAAACATTGAAAAAGCACTAGAAATAAAAATTCTTGACCGAAATAATTTAATTTTAGACATTTTTGCTACTAGGGCGCAAACTGCTCACGCCAAAACACAAGTTGAACTGGCTCAATATCAATATTTATTACCCCGCTTAACTCGAATGTGGACTCACCTTGATAGAATTAAAGGGGGGATTGGAATGAGAGGAGCAGGTGAAACTCAAATTGAGACCGATAGACGTATCATTCAACAAAAAATTTCTTTGCTAAAAGAAAAATTAAAAAAAATTGATAAGCAAAAACAAATTCAAAGGGGAAACAGAGGACAATTAGTTAGAGTAGCATTAGTAGGTTACACCAATGTAGGTAAATCTACAATTATGAATATGTTAAGTAAATCTGATGTATTTGCCGAAAATAAATTATTCGCTACCCTAGACACAACAGTTAGAAAAGTAGTGATTGATAATTTACCTTTTTTGTTATCGGACACAGTTGGTTTTATTAGAAAATTACCTCATCAATTGGTAGAATCGTTTAAATCAACTTTAGATGAAGTAAGGGAATCGGATATTTTAATTCACGTTTTAGATATTTCTCATCCTTATTTTGAAGATCAATTTAAAGTGGTAAATAAAACCATTGCCGAAATTGATAAAACTGAGAAAAAAACTTTTGTGGTATTTAACAAAGTTGACGCTTACAATCCTAGTCCTGAGGAGTTAGGTTATCATCCAGAAGGAAAACAATTTGCCTTAGAAGAACTAAAAAAAACTTGGATGGCTAAACTCAACGACCAATGTGTATTTATTTCTGCCAAAGATAAAACTAACATTAATGAGTTTAAAGCATTAATTTATAAAGAAGTAAGAGCTATTTTTGAGAAAAGATACCCTTATCATCACTTTTTGTATTAA
>CAYQRJ010000151.1:0-6751 GCA_964419855.1 uncultured Crocinitomix sp. | reverse complement strand
ATTTGGGGTTTAAATTTACTGCATTCAACTAAAGTGCAGCTAATAATAGTTCGATATTTTTATAAGGCAAATCAAATACTTTTCCTAATATTTCGGAGGTAAGTTTACCTTTATAAATGTACACCCCCCCTCTAAATCCTGGGTCTTTTTTTATCATTTCTTTACTTCCTCCCATATCGCCCATTTCTAATAACAAAGGCGAAAAAATGTTACTTAATGCAATAGATGCTGTTCTTGACACTCTTGATGCAATGTTGGGCACACAATAATGAATGACATCATAAGATCTGTAAGTTGGGTTTAAATGATTGGTAACCCTTGATGTTTCAAAACAACCACCTTGGTCAATACTAATATCAATAATAACAGAGCTCGGTTTCATTTTAGCTACCATTTCGTTAGTAACAATACATGGTGTGCGACCAAAAGGCGCTCTAATAGCACCTATAATAACATCTGCCCTTTTAACAGCTTTTTCTAATATTTTAGGTTGAATAATTGAGGTGTAAATTCTCTGACCAATGTCATTTTGTAACCGTCTTAACCTTGATAAAGAGTTATCAAAGACTTTTACACTTGCCCCTAATCCTAATGCTGCACGAGTAGCATATTCTCCTACAGTTCCAGCACCTAAAATCACAACCTCTGTAGGTTGAACGCCAGCAATACCCCCCATCATTATTCCTTTGCCTTCATTGTAGTTAGATAACAATTCAGCTGCTATTAATATTGATGTATTACCAGCAATTTCACCCATAGTTCTTACCACTGGAAAAATGCCATGATCATCTCTAATGTAATCCCAAGCAATGGCAGTTATTTTTTTTTGCATTAGTGCCACCAATGTTTCTTTAGGTTGTAAAGTTAATTGTAATGCCGAAATCAAGGTTTGATTACCGGGCATCATATCAATTTCTTTTTGTATAGGTGGAGCTACTTTTAAAATAATATTACATTTAAAAATTTCTGGTGAATTGTAGCAAATTTGCGCTCCAGCTTCTGAATAGTCTTTATCTGTAAAATTTGATTTTTCTCCTGCCTTTGATTCAACCAGTACCTCATGTCCGTTATTAACTAATAATTGAACAGATTCAGGGATTAAAGCTACCCTGTTTTCTTGATAAGAGGTTTCTTTGGGGATTCCTATTTTTAAACTGCCTTTTTTCTTTTTAATGGCAAGCATTTCTTCTTGAGGCAACAAACTCCCCTCTTTCATTAACGACTTTAAAGTTTCTGGATCTGTAATCATAATTGAACATCTAAAATTCTACACTCATCTTCTACACTTATTTTTACATTTACGGTATTTTGAGGTAAAAGGTTCTCAATTTTTGAAGCCCATTCCATAAAACAATAGTCATTTCCGTAAATGATATCCTCAACACCAATATCTAGCGCTTCTATTTCGTTATTTATTCTATAAAAATCAAAATGATAAACTGTTCCGTAATGAGGAGACAGATATTCATTAACAATTGAAAAAGTAGGTGATGAGGAGTGATCTTCAATTCCCATTTCATCAAGTAGTGCATTAATAAAAGTTGTTTTACCTGCTCCCATCTCGCCATAAAAAGCAAATACATTATGTGTTTTTAATAATGTTAAAAAAGTTTTTGCCGCTTGGCTAAGTTGATTTAGGTTTTGAATTTTGATTTGCATGTTTAACAAAAATACGAAAGTTTAATTTAATAGAGTATTTTTTTAACTTTTTATTCAATTTGTATTTTTAACTTTTATGGGTGATGCTATTGTTAAAAAATAAAAATACCATCAATTCAAAAACTTGTTCTCATTTCAAATCTGCATCATTAATTAAGGCGGTGTATAGCGAAATTTTGTGAACATCAAGAGCTGTCCAAATTGGTCTGATTACACCATTGTGTACCGATATATTAGTATAGTCACCAAAAAACACATTTTTACTTGGTCTAAAAACTGATTCACTTATTTTATAATCTTTAAACGTTTGTGCTCCATCTTTAGATACTGATAAATACACATCTGTTAAAATATCATTATGGTTGCGGCGGTCGTAATACACAATGTAAATGTTTCCGTTAGTTTGGTCAATGGTCATCCAACTTAAAAATTGGTGGTGCTTACTGTTATCTTGATTCACTTTAATGTCTTTACTCCACGTTTTACCGCCATCAGTTGATTTTTTTATCCAAATATCTGTATTATCCGTTCCATTTCTTTGGTCGCCCCAATTAACATAAACAGTACCTTTATATTTTGAATTAGATACATCACAAGCTGTTATGGGTAAACCATTACATCTATAAATTCCAGGAATATCAATCACCCACCCCATATTTTGCTGTGCAATTTCAATTTCAGTTTCAAGCCATGTTTCACCTTCATCTAAAGAATAATTAAACCAAATTTTACTATCTCTTGCCCAAGCCACATAAATTTCGCCATTAAGACCAACCGCAGGCACAGCACCTTCTGCTGTTAAGTCATTATCTTTACAATCTCCTTTAAATTTAGAGATAATTTTAGGATTTGACCATGTCATTCCATTATCGGTACTTTTTGAAAATAAAATGACCGAGAAGTCATTTGGGTTGTCAGAATCATAAGCATCAAACTGTGTCCAAGTCATATAAATATGATTGTTTTTTGGATTTAATGCCACCCATTGTTTATCGTGAAACTTACCATTAACCAAAGTGTGCCCTTCTTTTATAAATCTGCCTTTTATGGTTTTAGAGCGTTCGCATACCATTCCACCAATTAAAGATGTACCTTTAATGTTTGATAAGTGAAAATAATAATAGTAACCATTGGTATCAATTAACATACATGGGTCTCCATTTACGCCATTTTTTCTTGAACGTATTGATTTAGATTTCCATGTTTTACCTCCATCAATAGAATAATAATAATCATTCATAACAGACCCAGCAATCATTTGATTGGTATTTTTAGGATTGATATAAATTGATGGTTCTACCTGAGAATAAAAATATTTGGCATGTTTAGGAATGGGTAATTTTACATTTTTTATTTGCGACCAAGTAATAGATGTTATAATAAAAGTTAGTGATAGCAAAAATAATTTCATATCAAAAGAATTAAAATGAATAACCAATACCAATATTTAATCTAGGCGAAAAAGGTCTTGATAAAGTGGCTGCATATTTAGCAGGCAAAGTAGCTAACTTAGTATCATATTGGGTTTTTGGTGTAAACAACCAGCGTTCGCCAGCATACATATATGGATTATAAAGCGGTACAGCTAAATCTAATCTTATTAAAAAGAAATCAAAATCAAGCCTTAGTCCAAACCCTCCACCTAAGGCAGATTGCTTAATAAAGGTTGATGGATTAAACACAGCTAAATCGTCTTCAGTTGTAGCTGGGTCATTTTTTAATTTCCAAATGTTACCAGCATCAATAAACCAAGCCGCTTTAAGCATGTTTGAAAATTGGAATCTATATTCTAAATTGAGTTCTAATTTTACATCTCCAATTTGAGTGGTTGTTGCGGTAGAATCTGCCCATGTTTGTAAAGCACCCGGAGCCATAGTTCTAGCAGCCCATGCCCGCATATCATTTGACCCTCCTGCATAAAAACTTTCCTCATAAGGCAAAGATGGTGAATTTCCATAAGCATAACCAACACCAGTAAAAAGTCTGGTAGCTATAGACTTTGTTTTATTCTTTTTAAAGTATTTATAATATCTAAAATCATTTTGAAGGGCTAAAAATTGCGTGTAAGGTATTCCAAAAACTCGTCTTAACCCTGTTGTGGGGTCAACATCTCCTTTTCCAGCTCCTGTTAAATCTAACACCAACCCCGACATGGTGTATTTAAGTACATTTAAAATATAACTTTTATTTCCTTGTTCAAGCTGAATCCTTTGAGTGTTGATAGTAAAAAAGTATTTAAGTTTGTTAGAAAAGTGATCAGCATAAGCATTTTGTAAAAATGGGTCATTTAATTCATCTAATTTTTTCTCAAAAAATGCAGTCTTATGTAGTTTTACAAAGTTAAAACTCTGCCAATTTATTTGATGTACATGTTTTTTATTAGGGCTAAATTTCCACGAATAATTAAACTCTGAAATTTGTCTTGAAAATTCATTCCTTTTCTGAAAATTATAATTAGTACCCAAAATTGTAGAAGGGTATAATCTTTTAGATAATGTTTTTTGAATACAATGTGGCAAGGGAACAATTCGGGGAAATTCAAGGCTAACTTTTGGGCTAAACTCATAAGTGTTAAGTACTCTTTGGTTAGAATTTAATCCCCCTGTACTAGCTGTTTGATCAAAAACCACAGGTTGAGATTCCAACCCACCTGTAAAACCAATTACTAATTTTTCTGCCCCACCAAATGTATTTTTATTGGTGTAATTAAAGGATACAGATACTCCAAGGTATCCGTTTGTATTTGTTGCCCTTGGGTCAATTGAAAAAGTTTGTTTTTTTGAAGGGGTTAAATGATAAGACACCACCACCATTCTACCATTTGGATTTTCGGGGTCAATTTCAACATTAGGTGTTATTGAACCAAAAATATTTAACCCTAGCATCCGTCTAAAAGAACGTTCTACATAATACTCTTTATACCAACCATTATCGTTGTGTTTATAACCTTGCACAAAAGGTTCTAAAAAATTTTGTCGTTCAATTAAATCGGGGTAAACTGGTAAGGATTCATTATAAATAAAAATACCTCTTACCATGACAACTGTATCAACAACACCTTTTAAATTACAAGCATACTGCACACCATGGTCGTGATCTTTAAAATACATGGTATCAACATAAATCATAGTGTCTAAAAGCGGATAGTTAGCATGAGAATAATCTAAACCTAAATTGGCTAATCTTTTTTTATAAGTATCAAAATCTTTAAAGGATAAAGAATCAGCATTATGGATATAAAAAGTGACTTGCTTTACTTGATAAACTTTGTGGTTTTCTTCAATTACTTTTTCGGGGTCGTTAGGATTGGGTTTTGTTTTAGGTTTAACATGAATATAAACATCTGCAACATGGTCTTTTTTAGTGGTATCTGCTACAAAATAGATGTAGTTTTTATTCAGATCAAAATAGGCGTTATCTCTTAAATATTTTGAAAAATTTTCGCGTTCCAAATCCAACACATCTGCATCAAATAAATCTCCATTGTGTAATTGAGTTCCACGTTTACGGACAAACCTTTTATATTCATTAATAAACAAACTAGATGGTGGCAAAGAGTCAAATTTGATATCTCCAATATAATAGGGTTTACCTACAAAAATAGTATATCTACTGTAAGAGGTTCTTTTTTTATCATTATACACTACCGTGTCTTTTACTTTACTATCGTAAAACCCTTTTTTTCTTAAATAAATTTCAAGTTGTTCTTTAGATTTATGAACAAGTGCAGTGTCTTGAATAACTGGCGGTTGTCCCACTTTATTTACAATCCAATATCTCCAACCATATTTTTGTTTCTTTTTTAATACTTTTTTTTGTACAAAATAATCTTTCCCCTTGGCTTTGGCTTTGTCATTTCGTTTTTTATTAATTCTATCCTCTCGTGCTTGTTTTTTTTGATTAATCCTTTCTGTTCTATTTTTTTTTCGCTCCACCTGATTGTGCATTTTAGTTGAATCAATCATATTATAAAATGCCAACTTTAACCTCATATTAGGTTGAGGTTTTAAGATTCCGTATAAATCTCCTGTATAAATTAAATCATTAGATCCTGAATACTTAGGGATACTATCATTTTCGTATTCTACAAAGTGAATAGTTTTTTTATACTGCCGCCAAGGTAAGGACTTAGTTTTTACTTTATACAGATACTTTCCTTCAGGGACATACTTAGCCTGTTTACAAGAAAAAACAATTGTAGCACTTGCTACAAAAAAAAGTAAGTATTTAAGTTGTTTTAATTTCATTAATAAATCTATCTTTACAAAAATAATCAGATAAAAATAGTTTTAGGCATGTCTTTAACAAAAAATGAAATAAAATTTATAAAATCCTTACATTTAAAGAAAAATAGAAGCATTGAACAACTATTTATTGTTGAAGGTGAAAAATTAGTTACAGAATTATACAATCAAACTAAATTCAATATAAAAAACTTATTTGTTACCTCAGATTATGATGTCAATCAAATTCCAAAAAACATAACCTATACTTTAATTTCAAATAAAGATTTAGAGCGAATATCTACTTTTAAATCGCCTAACAAAGTTTTAGCAGTTGTCCATCAACCACCTTTAAATCAAATCAATTTTAATGATGAAAATTTAATTTTAGTTTTAGATAACATTAATGACCCCGGCAATTTAGGTACAATTATCCGAACTGCTGATTGGTTTGGGATAACACAAATAATTGCAAGTAAAAATACGGTTGAATTATTTAACCCAAAAGTAATTCAATCATCAATGGGGGCTATTTATAGAGTTAATTTTATAATTGATGACTTAAAACAAACTATTACTCAATTAAAGCAACATCAATTTACCATTTTAGGAGCAGTAATTGATGGAGAGAATGTATATCAAACACAACTACCAAAAAAAATAGCTTTAGTTATGGGTAGTGAATCGCATGGAATTAGTTATGAGTTACTAAACGATATTACTCAAAAAGTTAGCATTCCAAAATTTGGCAAAACAGAATCACTTAATGTAGCCATGGCAACAGGCATTTTACTATCTGAATACAAACGATTTCACTAATTTTTTTGTCTGAAGGTATTTACATATAATAGTTTAACCCCATTGTTTAA
>CAYQRJ010000150.1:0-6786 GCA_964419855.1 uncultured Crocinitomix sp. | reverse complement strand
GATTTTAAAATTTCACATCTAAACAAAGCTAATTCCATGAATTTTTGCGGTTAACTCTTTTTAATTCGGTCTATAGTAATTTCTATAGTTAAGGCATATAAATTTTGTCCTAATTTATCGGCTGTGTAATTTAATTTATTTTTAGATTTTAACGCCATAGTAATAAACCCTAAACCTGCTCCTCCTTTGTTAGACATGATACCGTTGGACAACACCTCCATATAACGTTCTTTTATTTGAGACAAATCTAATTGATTTAACTCGTCTATTCTTTGGGTAATTCTATTTATTTGGGAAGAATCTACAAGGTTACTCATGGTTACTTTGTAAAAATCAGAGTCCTGTAAAATAATTATAAAAGACACTTGATTGCCATTTTCATCTCTACCGCCATGAATTCTAATATTTTGTAATCCTTCTACTAAAATACTAAACATTCGTTTTACGGTACCTTTTTTATCACCTGATTCAATCATCATATTTTCAACAGAGGTAGATAGAGAGTTAACTAACTCTTGCGAAAATTCTCCAAAATGGGATACAATAACTCTACCATTAACATTAAGGTTATATTTCCCAAATATTTCTTGAAATCTAGAGTTATATTTCTGTACTAAACTACCTTCTTGAATCATAAAAAAAAGTAAAAACCTATCGTTTTAAAGCATAAAGTTATAAAATAATTTATTAAACCAATTTTTTTATCGGATTTTTTTTCATTTTCACAGCAAAAAAAAGGCTACTTATCATTAAATGTTACGTCTCATTTATAAATTAGTTTCAATTTCGTCAACTATTTGACAAACAGCAGGACAAATGTCTAAGTTTTTTTTTGTTAACTCTAAAATCTGATACATATTTTTTCGGTTAGTGTGTGGATACTCTCTACAAGCTAAAGGTCTATATTCATACACACTACATTTATTATCATCTAACCATAAAAAAGGACAAGGCGCTTGTTTTAAAACATAATCATTGTCAGTATCAATTTTTAAATAAGTAGTTATAAAATCAGAAGCTTTTATTTTCAAATGTTTTGCCAATCTATTTATGTCCTTATCTCTAAAAATTGGACTTGTGGTTTTACAGCAATTAGCACAATCTAAACAATCAATTTTATTAAATACATTTTGGTGTTCTTCATGAAATAAATTATCAAGTTTATTTTTTTTAATTCGGTTTAATTTTTTAAATAATTGTTGCGTTGATTTTTGGTTTTCTTTTCTGTCATTTATGATTTTTTTCAGTTTTTTATCCATAACACCACAAATTTGATAATTTAAAACATATAAAATTGTTAGTTTAATAAAAAATTATTAATTTCAATGTTGGAATTTTTAGGAAATGAAAAAAATAGAAAAAAAAGAGTTTGATTTAATAGTGATTGGTGGAGGACCAGCTGGTTATGCTGCCGCAATGCGTGCCATTGATTTTGGCAAAAGTGTTTGTTTAATTGAAATGAATAAAGTAGGTGGTGCAGGAGTTTATCATGGTGCATTGAGTTCTAAAACCATGTGGGAATTATCTCAAAAAGTTAGAAATGTTAATGAAGCCATTGTATCGCTTGGCAGAAGTAAATTTGAAGTGAGTTGGAAAGAAGTTAGAAAAACACTTGAAGAAGCCGTTTTTGAAAGAAAATTTCAATATTCTTGTCACATTAAACTATTAAAAAACCAAAGGGCAGATTTGTTTAGATACGTGAGAGGCAGAGGTAAATTACTCAATAAAAATGAGGTTGAAATAGTACATGCTAACGGTGAAATAGAATCTGTTTTTGCTAAATATATTATTATTGCCACAGGTAGCCGCCCACGCAAGCTACCCAATATGGATGTGGACGAAACGCATATCTTAACCTCTGACGGCATAGACCAAATAGATGAATTTCCTAAATCAATGGTAATTGTTGGTGCTGGGGTAATTGGATGTGAATATGCTACTATTTTTTCTAACTTTGGTAAAACCAAGGTTTATTTAATTGATAGGGCAGATAGAATATTACCTTTTGAAGATAGAGATATTTCAAAAATGGTTTCGGATAATCTAGAAAAGCAAGGCGTTACTATTCATCATAAAGCCCAATTAGAGCGTTTAGAGATTAAAAAAGGAATGGTAGAGTATGAAATTTCTTGTGAGGATGGAACAAGAGAGGTGATTACAGTTGAAAAAGCACTATTATCTGTAGGACGTGTTCCTAATATTGAAAACATTGGTATGGAAGAGTTAGGAATTAAACGGGGGGCAAAAGGCCGACACATTGGAGACATTGATACTCAAACCAATATTGAAAATATTTATGCAGTTGGAGATGCTTCTGGTAGAATAGCTCTAGTAAATATGGGAGAAATAGAAGCCAGACACGCAGTAGAAAAAATATTTGATGGCAAATCAGAAAAATTATCTTATGAAAACGTTTCTACCATTATGTTTTTACAACCTGAAGTGGCAGCAGTTGGTCTAAATTTAAAACAATGTGTAGAAAATAACATACCTGTTAAAGTGGTTAAATTAGATTACTCTGTTATTGCACGAGCCATAGCTATGCGCAAAACACAAGGCTTTTTTAAAATTATTGTAACCAACGATAAAAAAATGAAAGTTTTAGGAATGCGTGCTGTAGGAGAACATGCCTCAACCGCTATTCAAGCTATAGCACTATTAATTAAACAAGGCAGAGGTATTGAGGACATAGCCGAATTGGTTCACCCCCACCCCTCTATTGTTGAAGGGGTGCAAGAGTGTGTTAGAATGCTACTTAACAAATCAATTTTTAAAGCATCAGTTTTTGAAGATAAGTTAGAATGCTACAGCTTAGTTAATGGAGTTAGAACTAATTTGCAAAGGTTGTAAAAAATCAAAATTAATAACTAAAAAACAAACCTATTCATTAAATTTGCAATTTGATACAATAACATTATGATTAAATTATCCAATCGAGTAAAAAGTTTAGCCGAATCTGCTACAATTGCTATGGCTCAAAAAAGTAGAGAGTTAATTAATGAAGGCAAAGACATTATTTCTTTAAGTTTAGGCGAGCCAGATTTTAATGTCCCTGATTTTATTAAAGAAGCTGCTAAAAAAGCTATTGATGATAATTTTTCTAAATATATGCCCGTGCCAGGCTATTTAGATTTAAGAGAGGCGATTTGTCATAAATTTAAAAGAGATAATGGATTAAACTACACCCCAGAACAAATTGTGGTATCAACAGGCGCAAAACAATCTTTAATTAATGTCATTTTAGCATTAGTAAACCCTGGTGATGAAGTTATCATTCCTGCCCCTTACTGGGTCACTTATTATGAACAAGTTAAAATGGCTGGCGGTATTCCTGTAGTCATAAAAACATCTATTGATGATGATTTTAAAATTACTCCTCAGCAATTAAAATCTCACTTAACACCAAAGTCAAAGTTAATGATTTTTTCTAACCCTTGCAATCCAACTGGGTCTTCTTACTCTGAACAAGAATTAAAAAGTATAGCAGATGTTGTAGCTGAAACACCCAATTTTTATGTTATTTCAGATGAAATTTACGAACACATTAATTTTGTTAGAAAAAACATCAGTTTTGCCAAATTCAACAATGTTTACAACAAAACCATTACTGTAAACGGTGTGTCTAAAGCTTTTGCAATGACGGGTTACAGAGTTGGATACATTGGTGCGCCAAAAGAAATAGCTAAAGCTTGTACCAAATTACAAGGTCAATATACATCTGGAACTTGTTCTATTGGTCAACGAGCTACTTTAGCTGCCGTTAAGGCTGACCCTAAAAAAATTCAATATATGGTTGATGCCTTTAAAAAAAGACGTCAATTGGTGTATGAATTGTTAAAAGATATTCCAGATATTAAAATAAATATGCCTGAAGGAGCATTTTACTTCTTTTTTGATGTGTCGTCTTTCTTTGGTAAGTCCTATAATGGAACAACCATCAATAACGCTACAGATTTATCTTTATTTATTTTAGATGAAGGATTAGTGGCTTTAGTTACTGGTCAAGCATTTGGAGATGATAATTGTTTAAGATTGTCTTACGCTACATCTGAAGACATTTTAACAGAAGCACTTAAAAGAATAAAAAACACCTTAGCTAAATTAAATTAAATGATTGATTTAAAAACCGTATTTAAAGAGTTTTCATCTAAAAAAGTTTTAGTAATAGGTGATGTAATGGTAGATACTTACATTAAAGGTAAAGTGAGTAGAATATCACCTGAAGCTCCTGTTCCTGTTGTTAAATTTGAAAGCAAAGAACACCGTTTGGGAGGAGCAGCAAATGTAGCTCTCAACATTAAAGCGTTAGGTGCTAAACCTTTTATTTGTTCAGTTATTGGCAAAGATGCTAATGGAGAACAATTAATTAAATTAATCAACCAAAATCATTTGTCTGATGAAGGCATTGTGCTTTCTGATGACAGATTAACAACCGTTAAAATTAGAATAATAGGTAACAATCAACAATTAATTAGAATTGATGAGGAGGAAACCACCCCTATTTCATCTCAAATGGCATTTAACTTAATTGATTCTATTAGAAATATTGTTTTAAAAGAAAAAATTGATGTCATTATTTTTCAAGATTACAACAAAGGATTATTAGTACCTAAAGTGATTGAGGATATTATTGAATTTGCTAATGAAAATAATATACCAACTGTTGTTGACCCCAAAAAAGATAACTTTTTAATTTATAAAAACGTTACCCTTTTTAAACCTAATTTAAAAGAATTACAAGAAGGGTTAGATGTGAATTTTGAATTTGACAACACTAATCATTCGGCTTTTATAGAGGCGGTTGACTTGCTTAAAGAAAAAATAAACCCTAAACACACCTTTGTTACCTTGTCTGAACACGGCGTATTTATTACAGATGAGGATAAACATCACTTTATACCAGCCCATTTAAGAAACATCACTGATGTATCTGGCGCAGGAGATACTGTAATTAGCGTGGCATCTTTAGCCTTAGCTTGTAACTTAAAACCTAATATTGTTGCCGAACTATCTAACTTGGCTGGTGGTTTGGTTTGCGAAAAAGTAGGGGTAATATCTATAGATAAAGAACAGTTAATGCAAGAAGCTTACAAATTATAATTTTCATATTTTCAATTCAATACAAATGACTCAAAAAGTAGTTAAACCTTATTACGAATCAGACAAAAGTAAAAAAGAAGAAGTGGCTGAGATGTTCAATAACATCTCTAAACGTTACGATTTTTTGAATCATTTTTTATCAATGGGAATTGACAAATTGTGGCGGAAAAAAGCCATAAAAATACTTGGTAAAAACAATCCTAAAGTAATTTTAGACATTGCAACAGGAACTGGTGATTTTGCCTTAGAAGCTTTAAAATTAAACCCTGAAAAAATTATTGGTATTGACATCTCTCAAGGGATGTTAGATATTGGTATAGAAAAAATGAAAAAAAAGAAGGTTAATCACATCATAGACCTTCAATTAGGTGATTCTGAAAATCTAAAATTTGAAGACAATTATTTTGATGGCTACACAGTAGGGTTTGGCGTAAGAAACTTTGAAAATCTTGAAAAAGGATTAAGCGAAATGTTACGTGTATTAAAACCAAACGGAATAGCTGTTATTCTTGAATTTTCTAAACCCAAAAAATTCCCCATCAAACAATCGTTTTATGTGTATTCTAAATACATTTTACCCACCATTGGTAAAGTCGTATCTAAAGATAAAAGGGCATATACCTATTTACCCGAATCAATTAATGCTTTTCCTGAAGGGCAAAACTTTATTGACATTATGACCAAAGTAGGTTATAAAAATGTCAAATCTAAATTAGTGTCTGGCGGTATTGCTACTATTTATTATGGTGTTAAGTAACATCTACCCGTTAATAACTTATTAATTTATCTAATAAACGAGTCAATTTATCTTTTACATTCGTTGTTTAAAGTAAAACAATAGCAATATGTTAGGATTTGCACTCAGAAAAAAAATAGATCAACACAAATTGGCAAACATTTTTGTAAACTCACTAATTGAAGTTGTAGAAAATGGACATCCCGACATTATTGAAATGATTAAAGATGACCAAGCATTTGTAATTGAACCAGAGGTGTCTAACAAAATGTTAAATCAATTTTTATTAATTGTTACTGTTGGTAATTTAGAATTTTTAAAACAAAGCTTTGATGGTTATGATGTAGATGCTATTGAGCAGGAAATCATTGAAAAATTTGCTTCTGTTTTTGATATTTCACCTCAAAGATTTAAAAATCTATTAAAAGAAACTAAAGCCTATATTGACAGACATAATTATCCATCAAGAAATATTTTGTACGGTATGTCAAAAGCCATATTTTTTAAGTATGAGTTAAATCAATATCAAGAATCTTACTTTAAGTCAATGAATACACCCAATCCTCTTTTCTTAAAACGTTTAGATGAATTACTCATTAATTTTATGTGGGATTGGGATGTTTTTTTAAGACGATTCAAATTAAGTTAAATTAGCATTTTTTTGTTTGCAACTATAAAAAATCAAAGCGTTAGCTTTGTTTTAATGAGTATCTACGTTTCAAATTCAATTCCGTACTAAGTGTTTATTTAAATTAAAACATTTATTTTTATTAAGGGAATTGTATCAATTAGTCAGTTCGAGTGATTATATTTTTTTTCAAAAAATATAATTGTATCGAGAACAGGCTACGGAGTCATTAATCCGCTATGTTCTCGATACAATTTTAAAGTAAACACTAACGTATTCACTTTAAAATTACTCGAACTGACGCTAACATTTATTTCTTTAA
>CAYQRJ010000149.1:0-6805 GCA_964419855.1 uncultured Crocinitomix sp. | reverse complement strand
ACTCCATTTTCATAAACGCTTAAATCTATTAAAAAGTTGGGTGAATTGGAGATGTATTTATTAAAATATTGAAAAAACTAACATTAAAAAGTTAATTAGTTTTAATCAAATTATACTTGTTTTAACACAAAATCATCTACTTTTGAAATTCTATGATAGACAGCTACAAACATAAGGGAATGCGTAAAAATCTCGTTAATGAATTGCGAGAGAAAGGAATTACAGATGAACGTGTTTTAGAAGCTTTTAATCAGGTGCCACGTCATTTTTTTTTAGATAGAATTTTTGAAAAACAAGCCTATTCAAACACTGCGTTTAGAATAGGGGCTAATCAAACCATTTCTCATCCTTATACCGTTGTGTTTCAGACCCAAATGTTAGATATTAAAAAAGGAGATAAAGTATTGGAAATAGGTACAGGGTCGGGATTTCAAACAGCTGTGTTGTGCGAGATGGGGGCTAAAGTGTTTTCTATTGAACGCCAAAGAGAATTGTATCTTAAAGCCAAACCTTTGTTAACTAAGTTAGGTTATAAACCTACCCTAAAATATGGTGATGGATACAAAGGATGGGATGTGTTTGCGCCTTTTGATAAAATAATTATTACTTGTGGAGCTCCTTTTATTCCAGAGGATTTAGTCAATCAACTTAAAATTGGTGGTAAAATGATTATTCCTGTTGGTGAAGGAGAGAAACAAGAAATGGTGTTAATTGTTAAAAATGAAAAAGGGGAGTGCGACATTTATAAAAAAGGAGTGTTTAAATTTGTTCCAATGCTAAAAAACACAGCTAAATAAATGATTGATAGCAAAGCGTTAGTTTATATTGATAATGATTTAGCATTAACTTATTTAGGAGATGAAGTTGATGTGTTAAGTAACAATCAATTTCCTAAACTAATTTTTCAAGAGTTTTTAAAGCAATTAAAAATTCCGCATTTAAAAATTGAAGTATCAAAATCGTTAATTTTAATACAAGATTATCCTGCTCTTTTAGAACAAGCTTGTGAGGATATTATTTTTAAATCTGTTTTGAAAAAATCTATCAATAAAACTGATTTAATTAATTATTTTTTAGTGTGTTACGTTTTAAAGTCTGAATTTAATATCTCAAATGTTTTTTTTGATAATGCCTTAAAATCTACACTTTATTTTCAAGCCCAAATGCCTTTTAGCTCAAATAGTGAAATTGAAATTCCATTTATGGTTAAAAACTTAATAAAAGAAATGTCACCAAATCAAATTAAGCAATTAATGGAACGTTTTTTTATTTTGTTAGGTACTCAGTTTAATGATAAACTACTTATTTACTTAACGTTTATTGAAGCAAAATATAAGTTTAAACTTAATAAAAAAGCATTTATTAAATCGGCGTTAAACCCATTACGATTAAAGCAACTCAACCAAACCATTTTAAAATTAAATTAAAAATGACTCATTTTTTTACCTTATTATACATTAAAACTAACCGATTGTCGGATGAAAAAATATGCATTGGGTTATTAGCCAATTTTGATGGCGTTCCTTATTTTGGTTATTCAACAAACAAGCTAAATATGGCTTTAAAATTCATAAACAATCAACTGTCAAAGTCAATAAAACGCAGTTTAAATTTGTTAGAACAAGATGTCAATAAATTTATAAAAGGAGAAGAGCCATTGTCTTTGTTTGATATGCCTTACTCTAAAAAGATATTGGATAAGTTGGTGTTAAAAAAAAGAGGCGTAGTTCAATATTCTAATTTAATAGAATTGACAAAACCTATACAATTTGAAAAGTTGTATAAAAAATATGTAGCTGATGATTGGGCGCTGAGTCAATCAAAAAATAAAAAAAATGAGCAACCTTTTAAAAAACGATTTTTTGAATTTGTGAACCATAAAAAATTTAATGGATTTGATAAAAAATACAAATTAACACAAGATAAATTTCCTACTCTAATTTCACCCCTAACCATTGATTTAATTAAAAGAGATAAATCTTATGTAGCTTTTAAGTCAATTGATTTAAAGGCTTCTCCAGCCACTATTCAAAGACAAATTACTCAGTTTAAAACCATTATAAATGCCTTAAATCAAAAAGCTTTAGCAGATGGTTTAAGTAAAGGAAGGTATTATTTGGTTTATGAACAAAATTCCGAAAAAAAAGAGTTAATTTATAAAATACAAACTAATGAATCTTTATTTGAGTGTATTAAATTGTCAGAGATGAGGGATAAAGTTTAATGGTTAAATTGTCAGCTTTCCAACATTTTTGAAAAAATTAACGCTTTTTTATTTGATAAAAGTAAAACAGATATTACTTTAGTAAAAATTTTTAAAATAACATTAAATAATATAAAAATGGCAGTAGAAATTACAGATGCTAATTTTGACGAATTAGTAAAACAAAATGATAAACCAGTAATGATTGATTTTTGGGCAGCTTGGTGCGGACCTTGTAGAATGGTTGGCCCATTAGTTGAAGAAATGTCAAACGAATATGCCGATAAAGCAATTATTGGTAAGTTAGATGTGGATAAATATGGTGCTTTATCTGCTCAATTTGGAGTAAGAAACATTCCTACTATTCTTTTCTTAAAAAATGGTGAAGTAGTAGATAAATCTGTAGGTGCAGTTCCAAAAGCACAATTAGTGGCTAAATTAGAAGCCATTCTTTAATTAAATCGTACTAAAAAATTAAAAGGCATTGGTTTTTATAACTGATGCCTTTTTTTTGGTTTTGTTCTATAGTTAAATTTACATAACTCATCAATAAACAGCCATTTTAACCATTAGTTTTTCAAAATATTTTTTTACTTTTGAGGTATAGCAATTGTAATTGTTTATAATCATTGCGTAGCCCAATTTTTTTCCTGTTTTAGTGTTTACGTATCCTGTATAAGCTTTCATTCTGGTCATTGTTCCACTTTTTCCAATTACTCTGCCTTGGGCGGCTGTACCTCTACCAATACTAACCATTGTTCCTTTTTTTCCAGCAATGGCTAATGATTTTTTAAGAGTTTTAGAATTTTTCATAAAATCTAATAAGCTCACCAAAAAATGTGCACTCACTGCATTTGAACGAGACAATCCGCTACCGTCTGTCATAAATAAACCATTGTTAGTCCCCAACTTAGTTTTCCAGTAGGCTTGTGCAATTAAAGCGCCGTTATATGTGCTACCATAACCGTTTCGTTTAACCGATAATTGACATAATAAATGTTCAGCATACAAATTAATGCTGTGTTGGTTAGTTAAATTGATAATTGAAGTTAAAGAGGGCGAATAATGTTTGTAAATGGTAGTAAGTTCTGGTTTGGTAAATGTGGTGTCAAATAATAATTGTTGATACCCTTTGGGTTGATATTTAGTTTTAATTCCAGCTTGATTTAAAGCATAATCTAATTCTAAGGCAAATACATATTCAGGGTCGGGTATTGATGCTTTTACAACAAAGTCTTCTCGGTTAACAGGTAAACTACCTCTTACCGTCCAATAGTTAGAAAAAGGAGCGCCATAAACATAAGCATTATCTTTTCTAGATTTAGCAGCTTTAACTGTGTTTCTGATGTTAAAATGAGGGATATAAGGCTCAATACAAGTTAAGGTGGTATTGCCGCCTAAACTATCGCCAGTATTAAAATGTAGTTGAATGGTGTTGTCAAAAATGGTTAACCCACTAGGACCTGCCCCATAATAATTACCTAAATCACTCCATACCCAACCACCTGGCACACCTTGATAAGCATAAATGGAAGCATCTCCAATAACTCGTCCGTTAATTTCTTGTATTCCTAAAGCGCAAAGCGTGTCAGCCCAGCGTTTTAAAAAGTCTTTTTGATGTCCCTTTTTATTGTAATATTTAGAACCCAATGTGGGGTCACCTCCACCAATAATATATAAATCTCCGTTTAAGGTTTGTGTAGCAGTGTCAATAGCACCCGAATAAGCCAATTGAGTTTTAAATCTGTACCTTGTTCCTAATATTTGAATAGCAGTAGAGGTAGTTACTAATTTCATTGTTGATGCTGCCGGAATACTCATTTTTGAATTAACATCAGCCACCACTTTTTTTGAATTCAAATCTTTAACATAAAAACTAAAAGGAGCGTGTTTTAATGTACTAAAACTCAGCATTGATACAGCATAATTTTGTATGGGATTGTGAATAGTTGTATCTACTTGACTATATGAAACAAAAAAACAAAAATAAGCCAAAAATAAGCCTGTTTTTTTAAAAAATGTTGCTGTGTTTGTCATAATAAAACGATTAAAGTAATTTTATTAATTTATATTTGTGCCTAAATTAAAAATTTTGTGCGGAATAGTTGGCATATCAGTTAAAAATAATCAGTTTATCAACCAATTAAGTTGTATTGATGAGGCTTTAAAAACTATTCAACACCGTGGTCCTAACAATTTACAAAGCAAAAGGTGTTCCGATAATGTAGTTTTAGGTCACGCACGTCTGTCAATTATTGATTTATCCAAATCAGCCAACCAACCAATGACTGACTATTCAGGTAGATATACGTTGGTGTTTAATGGCGAAATTTATAATTACCAATCCTTAAAACATCAACTAATAAATAAAGGATATCAATTTAAAACATCATCAGACACAGAGGTGTTACTTAACTTGTTAATCGAATATGGAGAAGAGGCTATCCATCAATTAAATGGTTTTTTTGCCTTTGCTTTTTATGATGCTCAACAAGAAAAATTACTTTTAGCAAGAGATAGATTTGGCATTAAACCCTTGTTGTTTTATCAAGATGATAATCAATTGATTTTTTCATCTGAATTGCAAGCGTTTTTTAAGTTTGATATCAACAAAATATTAAATGATAAAGCTTTAGAGTTATTGTTTACTTTAACGTACATTCCAGCACCTCATTCAATTTTAAAGCACGTTATTAAGGCTAAGCCAGGATGCTATTATGTGTATCAAAATAATGAGTTAAAAGAACAAGTCTATTATCAACCTCAAACTAATGTGTTAGTTGATGTGTCCTTTGATGAAGCTATGAAACAGGTTAAAGATTTACTTCATCAATCTGTTCAGTTAAGAATGGTGTCTGATGTGGATTTAGGAGCGTTTTTAAGTGGTGGTGTGGATTCATCAATTATAGCAACCATAGCTAAAGATTTTAAACCCGATTTAAAAACGTTTTCTGTTGGTTTTGATGATGCTTTTTTTGATGAGAGTAAATATGCAGAAGCAGTTGTAAAAAAAATAGGTAGCCAGCACACAAAAATATTGTTAGGAAAAGAGGATTTTAAAGCCAATTTTGAAGCATTTATTGATAAAATTACAGAACCTTTTGCCGATTCATCAGCTTATGCAGTTTATTTACTAACCAAAAAAACAGCTGAAAATTTGACCGTAGCTTTAAGTGGAGATGGAGCAGATGAAGTATTTGGAGGTTACCGAAAACATTATGCCGAATATACTGTTCAAAATACGGGTTTTATTCAAAAAAATGCCATTAAATTGGTGGCTTATTTGATGAAACGTAAAACAACGGGTAGGGGAGGACGCTTGTCTGATGCTAACCGTCAATTGCAAAAATTAGCAAACAGTTATTCAATGTCTCCTGCCGAAAGATATTGGAAATGGGCATCTTTTATAAATGAAAATGATAGAGGACAATTGCTTAAAAAATCAACCCTAATAGATTATCAAGATTATATTAATTTTAAAGGAAATGTTAAAGGTATTAATCAAGTTTTATTGAATGACCAAAAATTGGTTTTGCCAAATGATATGCTTACCAAAGTAGATATGATGTCAATGTCAAACTCTTTAGAGGTAAGAACGCCATTTTTAGACCATCATTTAGTTAATTTTGTTAATGGTTTACCGTCAGATTTTAAAGTTAATAAAAAAGGTAGAAAACAAGTGTTGATTGAGGCTTTTAAAAACCGATTGCCAAAAGAGGTTTACCAACGTACCAAAAAAGGGTTTGAAATTCCGTTAGAAAATTGGTTAGGTGATAACATAGACGAGATGTTAAGTTCATCTATTTTTACTGAAACGTACATCAACCAACAAGGTTTATTTGATTACAATTTTATTAAAGATTTAAGGGAGAATTGGAAAAGAAAACGATTTTCTGATGCCATTTATTTGGTGTGGACACTTTTAATCTTCCAAAATTGGTGGAATAAATACATTAAAGATTAAACATTACAATGTCAAAAAAAATAAAAGTTTTAAGAATTATTAATCGGTTTAATTTGGGAGGACCAACCTATAATGTCACGTTTTTATCTGCTTTTATGTCTAATAAATTTGAAACTAAATTAATTGGTGGGGGGCACGAAAATTATGAGGGAGATGCTTTGTTTATTCCTCACAAATATGGATTAGATCCTCAAATTGTTAATAGTTTACAAAGAGAAATTAATTTTAAAAAAGATAAACAAGCGTTAAGAGAAATCAGACAAATTATTAAGGAATTTAAACCAGATATTGTTCATACTCACGCCTCAAAATCGGGAGCAATTGGACGTTTGGCAGCCATTAAAGAAAATGTACCAATTATTGTTCATACTTTTCACGGTCACGTTTTTCATTCGTATTTTGGAAAACTTAAAACTCAGTTTTATAAAACTATAGAACGCTATTTAGCAAAAAAATCTACAGCCATTGTTACTATATCAGATATTCAAAAAAATGAATTAGTTAATAGTCATAAAATAATACCTAAAAATAAAGCAAAGGTGATTAATTTAGGATTTGATTTGAGTAAATTTCAAACCAATCTGCCTCAAAAGCGTCAAGCATTTGAAAAGCAGCATAACATTCATAAAGATGATGTT
>CAYQRJ010000148.1:0-6823 GCA_964419855.1 uncultured Crocinitomix sp. | reverse complement strand
GTTATTGATGGACTTGAACTCAACAACGGCGAAAAATGGAAAGCTAACCCCGAAACAACTGAGGGGATAAACAACATGATTAGTTTAGTTGAAAATATGAGTGAACAGCCTACAGTTGAAGATTATCAAAATTTAGGCTTAGCGTTAGAGAAAGAAAAAAAATACATTTTAAACCAATGCACTATGAATGGTGTAGCTCACGACAACTTGCATCAATATTTAATGCCTTTAATTAGAAGGATTAATGGAGTTAAAGAGGTTGAATCTATAGAGAAAGGAAATAAAATTTACAGCTACATTAAAAATCACTTAAATGCTTATAGCGATTACTTTGAATAACCATACTCTTTTTTCATTTTGAGTTATTTTTATAAAAAAAGCTCCACTGTTTAAAGTGGAGCTTTTTAACCCGCAAAATTCACCACTATATTATTATTTCTTAGTTAAGATATAGTAAATCAATTAATTAAAATACTTGTTGTACAATTTAATAAAATTGGAGCGTAAACTATTCAACAATTAGTTTACCATTAACAAATTGTTGCGTACTTTCATTCCAAATAGTGTATAAGTAAACTCCTTTATCTAATTCGTTGGTGTTAACTGTCATTTTACTTGAAGTAAAGTTTTTAGTTAAAACAATTTTACCACTTACATCCATTAACTGAAAAGTTAATTTAGACCCTTCTTCAAATTGTTCAACAGAAATAGTTGTAAAATCCGTTGAAGGATTAGGATAAACAATTACAGACATATTATTACCAGTAATTTCTTCAAGATTTAAAGCCTCTATTGTATTTAATACAGCATTAGTTATTATTGGTGCATTATTGTCAAAATAAATGTAAGCTTTGTTTTTAATTTCTGTTAATTCAGCTAAGTTTTGAGCCATATCAATTTCAAAAGTAACATAACCATGACTTTGAGGCTCGTTAGATGCGCTATCTGGCAAGTTAATGTTGTTAAATCTAAACTTAATTACATCATTAGCTACCCACTCTGGTGTCATAACGTGGCTTGAACTAATAATTTTTAAAGATGAAGGAATTACATTAGCGTCTAAAGAATCTATAACTGAAATATTTAAAGCTGGAGCATTTCCTGTATTCTGAAAATGAACTGTATAAGTAAATTTTTCGTTATTGGCAGAAATATATCCTGGTGTACCTATTCCTTTAGGACTTACCTCTTTAAAATTAGGGTCATAAGAATTAACCAAGGTTATTGAAAAATTATGAGTATTATTGTTTGGGTTAACATCATTTGAAGGAACCCCCGTAAACACTTTAAAATTTATCACATCACCTGCGTTTAAAGAAGCATTTGGTGTCAATTCTATACCTCCCCAAAACGTTTGCCAATAGGCACCATTAGAAACATTAGTAATGTCTGTATAAAACCATTTTAAAGTGTCTCCACTTACTACATCAGCTGGGTTAACACTATTTGAGGCATTATAAGTAACATTGGGGTCTAAAACTAAATTTAAAGTTCCTGAAATACTATCGCAACCAAAGTTTGATGCATGAGGAAACATTATAAAAGGCACTGTGGGTCTTGCCATTGGATAATTGGCGCCTACATAAACATCAACATCAGCACACTGTAAAACAAAATCTAACCCAGTTTGAGGCAAACTATTTACAGTATATGAATATGGTGCACACCCATTATTTGGAAAAACAAATTGAAAATTAGGGTTAACACTAATTGTTGCATTAGTAAACCAACTCTCTTGAATAGTTACTGTATAGTCTCCATAAGTATTAGATCCAATTTGAGGAGAAGGTACATTTGTTGAAACAGATGGGGAATACCATCCTACTCCTACATCATTGGCACCAAAAGTACAATCATTATCTTTATCTATATATGTTTTACCAGTAATGGTTTGATAAGTACATAAATCATTAACTATTTCACCACCAAAAAAACTGACATTATGCAAAGTATCTGGACCACAAATAATTTTGTCAAAAATAGTTCCTTGACCAAAAAAGACATTATTTCCATTGGCAAGCTGATCAGGTATTATTTCTATTGGCATACCTAGTAGCGTCTGAAATATTGTCCATGTTGAATTTCCACTTGTGTTTATAAAAGTGTCAATTTGAGAAAAATTGTTATACACTACTTTTACAGTATCGTTTAAAAAAGAATTGTAAATAATTAACGCATCACTATAATAAATTTCACTATGACACTGAGTAGAATCATGTTGGAAAGTATAATATATGTCATATTCAATGTCACCTTGTATGTTTTGATATTGAGACTTAGCGTTAAAGCCGAATAAGCTCATGGTTAGAGCCATTAAAGAAATTTTTAATTTGTTCATAATATTTGGTTTTTAAATTTTAATCTATAGACTGTATTAAAATTAAAAGGGTTGCCTAAAACCAAATATTTTTTAAAATTTATTCTAACCTATATTCAAAAACCTTAAATTCTTCTAATTGTTTTGTTAACTGTTTATTGATTTCAATTTTCATGGTTTTAGAAGGCATTTTAATGGTGGTGTTGGTTTTAAAATCTTTAACCTCAAACTTAACTTGACATCCGCCTTTATTTTCTTCAAAAGTATGATACAGATGGTCTAACAAGTCATCTGTTACATCAGATTGCTCAACTGACAATACAATAGATTTTGTTCTTTTTTCTTTAACCTCTGCTAATAACTCCATTGTGCTGAGATGAAAATCTAAACCTTCTCCATATTGTTTTGGACCTATTTTACCTGTAATAAAAATAAACAGCCCTATATCAAGCAAATGCTTTACTTTTTGATAAGAGCCACCAAATAAAAATAATTTATGTGAATCTGAGTAATCTTCAATTTCAAATGTTCCAAAAGGTTTACCGTGCTTTGTTGTTCTATGTTCTGCTTCAGTAATAATTCCGGCAATAGATAACTGTTTACCATTATTTTCTTCAAGCTTTTTTAAATCGGCTACCGTAGCTGTGCAAAAGGAATCAATTTCTAATTTAAAATCATCTAAAGGGTGACCAGAAATATAAATTCCAATTACCTCTTTTTCTTTACTTAATTTAGTAAGTGCTGGCCATTCTTCTACAATAGGTGGTTGAGGTTCTGGTACATCTACTTCAGAATCTCCACCAAACATAGAAACTTGAGAAGAATTTTTATTTTCTTGAAATTTAGCACCATATTTAGATACCGTTTCAATAAATGGCCTGCCCGAGCTATCTTCAACAAAAAACTGGGCACGGTGCATGGTTCCAAAAGAATCAAATCCACCTCCAAGCACTAAGTTTTCAAACACCCTTTTATTACAAGCACGTAAATCAACACGGGTTGCCATATCAAAAATAGATTTAAAGTCGCCATCTTTTGCTCGCTCTGTTAAGATAGATTCAACAGGTTTAGCACCTACGCCTTTAATTGCACCAAGTCCAAAACGAATAGCCCCTTGCTTATTAACCGTAAATTTATATTGAGATTCATTAACATCAGGACCTAAAACAGGGATACCAGCACGTTTACATTCTTCCATAAAAAAGGAAACTGATTTGATGTCGTTCATATTATTACTAAGTACGGATGCCATATATTCGGCAGGATAATGTGCTTTTAAAAAGGCGGTTTGAAAAGCAACATAAGCATAACAAGTAGAGTGAGATTTGTTAAAAGCATAAGACGCAAAAGCTTCCCAATCTACCCACATTTTTTCAAGTGCTTTGCGGTCGTGACCATTGGCTTCACCATTATCTAAAAACTTGGGTTTCATTTTAGCCAAAAGATCTAATTTCTTTTTACCCATAGCTTTACGCAACGTATCGGCTTCACCTTTTGAAAAGCCAGCCAATTTTTGCGAGAGTAACATCACTTGCTCTTGATATACCGTAATACCATAAGTTTCTTCTAAATATTCGGCACTGGCATCAATGTCGTAAGTAATTTCTTCCGTGCCATGTTTTCTACGAATAAAAGAGGGGATATACTCCAAAGGTCCAGGTCGGTAAAGGGCATTCATAGCAATTAAATCAGAGAATTGAGTAGGTTTTAACTCTCTTAAATATTTTTGCATTCCGGCAGATTCATACTGGAACACCCCAACTGTTTCACCACGTTGAAATAGCTCGTAGGTTTTTTCATCATCAAGCGGAAATTCATCTGGCACTAAATCAATACCATGTCGTTCTTTAACTATTTTACTAGCATCTTTAATTAACGTTAATGTTTTTAACCCTAAAAAATCCATTTTAAGTAAACCTGCATCCTCAGCCACCGAGTTATCAAACTGAGTGCAGTACATGTCAGAATCTTTGGCTAATGCAACAGGTACAAAATTGGTAATGTCATCAGGTGTAATAATTACACCACAAGCATGAATACCTGTGTTTCGCATTGACCCTTCAAGTACACGAGCTAGATTAACCACTTGGGCTTTTAAATCGTTACCCTTAGCAATAGCTTTAAGTTCATTGGCTCTAGCAATATCCTCTTGATTATCATTTAATTTATCAGCCAACGCCACATCATCTAAACCAAAAATTTTGGCTAACTTCATATCTGGCACTAACTTGGCTAAGTAATCTGCTTCATGCAAGGGTAAATCTAAAGCACGTGCTGTATCTCTAATAGATGATTTAGCAGCCATAGTACCATAAGTAATAATTTGAGCTACTTGGTTGGCACCATATTTTTCAATCACCCAATCAATCACACTTTGACGTCCTTCATCATCAAAATCAATATCAATATCAGGCATAGATACACGTTCCGGATTTAAGAAACGCTCAAAAAGTAGATCGTACTTTATGGGGTCAATATTGGTAATGTAAGTACAATATGCCACTGCCGAACCCGCAGCCGACCCTCTACCTGGTCCTACAGACACACCCATTTTTCTGGCTGCATGACAAAAATCTTGTACAATTAAAAAATAGCCCGGATAACCTGTGTTGGCAATTACAGATAATTCAAAATCAAGGCGTTCAATAGTAGATTGAGGTAAATCTTTCCCCCAACGTTTATAGGCTCCTTCATACGTTAAATGACGTAAATAATTATTTTCTCCTCTTTTTCCTCCATCTTCCAAATCTTTAGGGTCTTTAAACTCTTCTGGTATATCAAAATCGGGTAAAAGAATATCACGTTCTAATTTGTAGGGTTCACATTTGTCAACTATTTTAGAGGTATTTAAAATGGCTTGTGGCAAGTCATTAAAAATGGTTTTCATTTCCTCTGCCGACTTAAAATAATACTCTTGATTTGGCAGTCCAAACCTAAATCCTCTACCTCTACCAATGGGTGTTGATTTTAATTCGCCATCCTTTATACAAAGTAAAGTATCATGTGCGTTGGCATCTTCTTTTTCTAAATAAAAGGTATTGTTTGTTGCAACAATCTCAACCTTATGTTTTTCGGCAAATTGTAAGAGTGTTTCGTTAATTTTATCCTCATCCTCTTGTCCGTGACGAATAATTTCGGCATAAAAATCATCTCCAAATTGCTCTTTCCACCATAAAAAAGCTTCTTCTGCTTGTTTTTCGCCAACATTTAAAATTAAACTGGGTACTTCACCATAAATGCCTCCCGTTAAAACAATCAAATCATCTTTATACTGTTCTACAATTTCTTTATCAATTCTGGGCACATAATAAAAACCTTCAGTAAACGCAATAGATGCCATTTTTGCAAGGTTATGATATCCATTCTCATTTTTAGCCAAAATAACAACTTGATAACCGTTGTCTTTATTCTTTTTATCGAGATGATTTTTACAAATATTAAATTCACACCCCACAATAGGCGTTAATGGCTTTTCAGTAAATTCTTCTCCTTTTTCATGGGCTTCTTTTTTTCTACTTTCAACCCCTTTGTTATGATTTAGTACCTCTCTAACAAAATGAAAGGCTGCCATCATATTACCTGTATCGGTAAGGGCTACTCCTTCACAATGATTTTCAATTGCTTTTTTAACCAATCCTTTTATGGTAATGGTAGATTGTAAAATTGAAAACTGTGAATGGTTGTGTAAGTGCGAAAACCTAGCGTCTTTTAATTGAGCTTTGTTCCCTTCAACGTCAACACTTTTTTGTTGTGTTTGAGCCGATTTTTTTTGTTTTAACTTATTAGATTCCTCTTTTAAATTAAGATGTTTTAATCCTATTACTTTAATGGGTAACGGATTTTTTTCAGCAAATTCTTTTAAATAATTATCATCTTGTTGTAATTGAGATGAAGAATAAGATCCAATTCTAATTAACTCAAAAAAGCAACGGGTGGTAGCTTCAACATCAGCTGTAGCATTATGCGCTTCACCAAACGGTTCTCCAAATAAATATTGATGTAACTCTGTTAAAGTGGGTAATTTGAATTTACCACCTCTACCGCCAGGTAATTTACACAAAGAAGCTGTTGTTTCAGTACATGTATCTAAAACAGGCATATCATTAAGGGAAGTTTCTACACCATAACGGTAAAACTCACACCCCATAATGTTATTATCAAACCCAACATTTTGACCTACTACAAATTTAGCTTTAGATAGGGCTTGGTTAAATTCCTCTAATACCAATTTTATATCTACCCCTTGACTTTCTGCTAACTCGGTAGAAATACCATGAATTTGTTCGGCATCATAAGGAATGTTAAAGCCATCTGGTTTTACTAAATAATCTTTGGCTTCAATTAAATTACCCCATTCGTCATGTAATTGCCAAGCAATTTGAATACACCTTGGCCAATTATCTGTATCGGTAATAGGCGCTTTCCAACTGCGTGGCAAACCAGTGGTTTCGGTATCAAAAATGATGTACATGAGCTAGTTTATTTTTTTTGGATTGATAAAGGTAA
>CAYQRJ010000147.1:0-6825 GCA_964419855.1 uncultured Crocinitomix sp. | reverse complement strand
GAATATCGGATTTTATGGTTTTTTTAATGGGAATTTCAATTGAATAAGACTGAATTAAATCATCAATTAATTCGGTTAAATAGTTGAGTAAATTTATTTTAGACAAACTTTCTGATTGATACATTTTGTCGTGAATTAACGCCATAGCAACTACTCTGTTTGTTGCATCTTTAAAATGCTGAATAGATTCAGAATCTTTTAATTCTCTTGATTGTAATCTAAGTAAACTAGTAATAATTTGTAAATTGTTTTTAACACGGTGATGAATTTCTTTTAACATAACAGTTTTTTCATCATTTTGCTTACTAACCACTTTATTGGTTTGGTTTAATTCAAAATTGGTTTTGATGTATTGATTGCTAGCGTAATTGGTTTCTTTTATAAATCGGATAATTAAGTAAGAAATAATGATAAGTCCGAAAATAATATTTAAAAAATAATCTAATTGATCTGCTGTGCTTAAAGAACTGATAGGTACATACCCAACATAAGAACCTTTTAAATAATATTGCCAAAAAATTAATCCTGCAAAGTTGAAAATTAAAAAGAAAATGCCCCATAAATAATTTAATACATAAAAAGCATATAAAGCAATAGTAAAAATCCACATAATATCCACCGTTCTGTCAGGATTAATTTGTGTATAAATCATTGATTGAGTGATGAAAAAAGTAACAAAAACAGTCACAACTGCAATTAAGTAGTATTTATGTGTTAGCTTCATGTAAGTTAAACCAAAAATACTCATTCCTAATCCAATCATTGTAAAATAGATGTTGGGACTATTTCCAAAAAAATGAATTACCGTTAAACTTAATGATAAACTAAAAAAAATTAAATACCCATACCAAGTTAAATTGAATTTTCCTTGTTTGTAGTAATCGTTGTATTTTGAGATGGGTGGCGTTATAATGCTCACAATACTATAAGTTTTTTTGCAAAAATAAGCATTATTAAAACAATATTATGGAATAATAACTCTTATTTATTTAGATGGAAAAATAAAATTATAAAATTTAAAAATATGAGTTTAATCGGTTTAATTTAATAAAATTAAGCAATTGATTTTTATTTTAAAATGCTTTATATTCTTGTATTGTTTAATCTAAAATTATTGTTATTTTTGCAAAGCAATTAATTATAAATGTTTTTTATTAATTGAATATCAGCTTATAAGTAAAATAGAATTAATCATTTAAAAAATAAATAATGTCAGAAGTTAAAGAAAAGTTATCATCAGAAGAATTGATGCAATTAGAAGATAAGTACGGAGCGCATAATTATCATCCATTACCTGTTGTTTTAGAAAAAGGTGAAGGCGTTTTTGTATGGGATGTTGAAGGAAAAAAGTATTATGATTTCTTATCGGCTTACTCAGCAGTTAATCAAGGACATTGTCATCCTAAAATTGTTGGAGCATTAACTCAGCAAGCTAATAAACTTTGTTTAACTTCTAGAGCTTTTTATAATGATAGTTTGGGTGTTTATGAAAAATTTGTAACTAACTTTTTTGGTTTTGATAAAGTATTGCCAATGAATTCGGGAGCAGAAGCGGTTGAAACAGCTATTAAAGTATGTAGAAAATGGGCTTATGAGAAAAAAAATATTCCTGAACATCAAGCACAAATTATTGTGTGCGAAAATAATTTCCACGGACGAACAACAACCATTATTTCTTTTTCTAATGACCCAGATGCCCGTAAAAACTTTGGACCATACACACCAGGGTTTATAAAAATACCATACAATGACATTGACGCATTAAAAGAAGCGTTAAGTCAACCTAATGTGGCTGGTTTTTTAGTTGAGCCAATTCAAGGTGAAGCAGGTGTGTTTGTACCTAATGAAGGGTATTTATCTCAAGCAAAAGAATTATGTAAAAATAAAGGTGTTTTATTTATTGCAGATGAAGTTCAAACAGGAATTGCTAGAACAGGTAAGTTACTAGCTGTTGACCATGAAAATGTTAAGCCAGATATTTTAATTTTAGGAAAAGCATTATCTGGAGGAGCATATCCAGTATCGGCTGTATTTGCCAATGATGACATTATGATGGTAATTAAACCAGGACAACATGGTTCTACTTTTGGAGGTAACCCAATAGCTGCAAGAGTTGCCATTGCGGCATTAGAGGTGATAAGAGATGAAAAATTAGCCGAAAATGCTCAAAAATTAGGGGAGTTATTTAGAAGTGAAGTGGGTAAACTGGTTAATAAATATAACATTTTAAAATTAGTAAGGGGTAAAGGGTTGTTAAATGCCATTGTAGTCAACGATTCTGAGGATAGTTCTACCGCTTGGGATATGTGCGTGAAATTAAAAGAAAACGGAATGTTAGCCAAACCAACACACGGTAATATTATTAGATTTGCTCCTCCTTTAGTAATGAATAAAGAACAATTGTTAGATTGTGTTTCAATTATTGATAAAACAGTAGCTGAATTTGAAAAATAATAATATAGTGTTGAATTTTGTGGGTTAATCGTAATTATTTGTAGTATTTAGTTATTCTAAAGTAATGAATTTTGTAGGTTAAATCATTATGCTTAACTTTACACTATAATTTGATTACTAAAATGAAACATATTTTAATATTTATTTTTTTCTTACCTTTTGTTGTTTTGGCAACTCCTAAAATTTACTTTGACTATAAGGTTTTTTATACACCAACTCATCAACCTTACATTGAAACTCTATTACAGTTTTCGGCATCATCATTAAAATTTAAAGCCAATCAAAATGGAAATTTAGAGTCTAAACTTGAAATTACGCAAATTTTTAGAATTAAAGATTCTATTGTTACTATTGATAAATATATAGTTCAATCCCCAGAAATGCCCGATTCTACCATAGAGGATTTTTTTGATGTGAAACGATTTTTACTTCAGCCCAATGCTTATACTTTAGAACTTGTTATTAAAGATTTAAACAACCAAGAATCAGTTGAAGGTCAAATTCAAATTATTGTACCTGAGTTTAATTCTAATGAGATAATCTTTTCTTCCATTGAACTAATTCAATCAGCTAGTAAATCTACCGAAAAAAATGATTTTGTTAAAAATGGTTATTCAATTATCCCTTATTTAACAAACTATTTTCCACCTCAAAATGAAAAAATAGCCCTTTATTTAGAAATTTACAATGCAAATAAGGTAATTGGTGAGCATCAAAAATATATGATTACTTATGAGATTGAAGATTATTTGTCAGGTCAAAAAGTACAAAATATCTTTAAATTAAAAAAATACCCAACATCACCTATAACACCCATTATTGGTGTTTTACCTATTGATAAATTAAATACAGGAGATTATAATTTAGTCATATCATTGTATGACAGCACTAACACTATTGTAAAACAAGAAAAATTATTTTTTCAACGCAGAAACGATAATGAAGTGGCTCAATTGTCTATTGAAAATTTGGACATTTCTCAATCTTTTACTAACGATATTGTTTATGATTCAATTCCATTTTATTTGAATAGCTTATGGGCAATTGCTGGTATTGCTGACAGAGCAACCATTTTATCATTATTAAAAACCACTGATACCCTATCAATGCAAAAATATTTTCACGCTTTTTGGGTTAAAACCAATTCATCTGCTCCTTTTGAGGCTTGGGTTAAGTATAAAGACCAAGTGATGTATTGCGAACAACAATTCTCTACTCAAATTAAGCACGGATTTGAAACTGATAGAGGACGAATATATCTTAAATATGGCGCCCCCGATTTTGTAATGGACAGACCTTCTGAACCCTCAGCTTACCCCTACCAAATATGGAAATATTATAGAATTGGTAATTTCTCAAACATTAGATTTATCTTTTATAACCCTGATTTAGTAACCAATGACTATCCTTTACTACATAGCGAATTAAGAGGAGAGTTACAAAATTACCGTTGGCAACATGATTTGCATAAAAGAGATTCTCCTAACACCAATATTGATGACCCTAATGATGGAAATAAAAATCATTATGGAGGGCAAAGTGGAATTTATTTTAATAATTAATTGTACTTTTGCTCGCTAAATTAGTCAATTTGGAGATAGCTGTTGTCATATTAAATTATAATGGAGAAAAATTTTTAAAAGATTTTTTGCCATCTGTTATTGCTCACTCTAAAAATGCCACAATTTATGTAGTAGATAATTGTTCAACCGATAATTCTGTTAATTTTTTAAAAGAAAATTATCCTCTTGTAAAATTAGTCATAAATCAAGAAAATGGTGGTTTTGCTAAAGGGTATAATGATGGGTTAAAACATATTTCAGCCGATTATTATGTGCTACTAAATTCTGACATAGAAGTAACTCCAAATTGGATAGCTCCTTGTATTGAATTAATGGAGAGTGATAAATCAATAGCTGGCGTCCAACCTAAAATATTAGCTTATCACAATAAAAAACAATTTGAACACGCAGGGGCTGCGGGTGGTTTTTTAGATAAAGATTTTTATCCATTCTGTCAAGGCAGATTATTTGAAATAGTAGAAGAGGATAACGGACAATATAACCAGAATAAAGAGGTGTTTTGGGCTAGCGGTGCTTGCTTATTTGTTAGGGCAAACCTTTATCATCAGCTTGGAGGATTAGATGAAGATTTTTTTGCTCACATGGAAGAAATTGATTTTTGTTGGAGATTGAAAAAACAAAATTACAAGTTATTTTACTGTGCAGATTCAAAAGTATATCACGTTGGAGGAGGTACATTAAATTATATGAGTCCAAGAAAAACGTACCTTAATTTTAGAAACAGTTTGTATATGATGGCTAAAAATTATGATGGTAATTTATTACTTAAAATTTTTAAAAGATTAGTGTTAGATAGCTTAGCTGGAGGTTTGTTTTTAGTTAAGTTTCAATTTTCACATATATGGGCAATTATAAAAGCTCATTTTTCTTTTTATGCTCAATTACCAAATTTACTTAAAAAACGTAAAATTATTATACAAAGTCAAACTACATTTAATCCAATAGGCTTATATAATAAAAGTATCATTGCTCAAAAGTTTTTAAAAGGTACAAAAAAATTCACCGACTTAAATCCAATTGATTTTAAATAAAAAAAGACTGCCATTAATGACAGTCTTAATATTGATTGATAAAAGAATTATTATAATTCTAATAAACCGTTAGTTTTTTTAACACCTTCAGCAGATTCAGCTAATTTTGCTTTTTCAGCATCTGTTAAACTGATTTCAACAATTTTTTCAATACCATTTGCACCTAAAATACAAGGTACACCAATTGATAAATCATTTAATCCATATTCCCCTTCTAATAAAGCAGAGCAAGGAAACATTTTTTTAGAATCTAAAGCAATGGCTTTAACTAATTCCGATACTGCTGCACCTGGAGCATACCAAGCAGAAGTACCTAGTAAACCAGTTAAGGTTGCACCACCTACTTTTGTAGCTTCAACAACTTCTTGCATTCTGTCTTTAGAAATAAATTCAGAAACCACAACACTATTTCTTGTTGCTTTTTCAATTAATGGCACCATTCCTTTGTCAGAGTGTCCGCCAATCACCATTCCATCAATGTCTGAGATTGGAGCACCTAAAGCTTCAGCTAATCTGTATTTAAAACGAGCAGAATCTAAAGCGCCACCCATTCCAATTACTCTGTTTTTAGGTAAACCAGTAGATTTATGAACTAAATATGCCATTGTATCCATTGGGTTAGACACAACAATAATAATTGTGTTTGGAGAATGTTCTAATAAATTAGAAGAAACCGTTTTAACAATTCCAGCATTAATACCAATTAATTCTTCTCTTGTCATTCCAGGTTTACGTGGAATTCCTGAAGTAATGACACAAACATCACTTCCTGCCGTTTTTGAATAATCGTTAGTTGAACCAACAATTTTTGTATCAAATCCATTTAATGATGCTGTTTGCATTAAATCCATAGCTTTTCCTTCTGCAAACCCCTCTTTAATGTCTAAAATTACAACTTCTGAAGCGAAATCTTTAATGGCAATATACTCTGCACAACTTGCACCTACTGCTCCTGCACCAACTACTGTTACTTTCATATTATTTTTTATTTTTAATTTATTTAATTTTTCAATGCTACGAATTTAATAATTATTTTGTAATCAACATTTATTTATAAAGCTAATAAATCTCATTTTTAATTATATAAAAGGTAATAATTGTATTAAAGAATTATATTTGTTTTCAAAAAAAAATAATAAAATAGGCAACCCCTTAAAAAAGTGTGCGTCTATAAAGTGTAAATTTGTGGAAACTAAACAAGAACTCCAAAAAATAATAGAAGGTTGCGTTAAAAATAAACGCAAATACCAAAAAAAGTTATTTGACCTCTATTATGGTAAAATGCTTGGGGTTTGTATGAGATACGCAAAACATCCGGATGAAGCCAAGGATATGTGCCAAAACGGATTTATTAAAGTATTTAAAAAATTAGAAGTTTACAATTTTACAGGTTCTTTGGAAGGATGGATTAGAAGAATAATGGTAAATACTGCTATTGACCAAATTAGAAAAAATAAAAGAGACCCTTTTCAGTTAAATGAAGAGATTCAAATTAAAAATTTGGAAGAAGATGTGCCATTTGAGGCTCAAGAAGCTGAAGATGATGTAAAGATTAAAGCAGAAAAAGCCATTCAAGCAATTAGTGAATTACCTGCTGGGTACAAAACAGTTTTTAACTTATTTGTAATTGAAGGGTATTCACATAAAGAAATTGCTGACCACTTAGGAATAAGTGAAGGAACTTCTAAATCTAATCTTGCTAAGGCAAAACAAAAATTAAGACAAAAATTAACTCGGTAATAACTGAGCAAAACATT
>CAYQRJ010000146.1:0-6826 GCA_964419855.1 uncultured Crocinitomix sp. | reverse complement strand
CCAAGCTTTTTCGGCTTGTTGATGCAACATAGTTAATCCGTTAAGTGTCCACGCTCCTTTTTGTTTTGCTTTTTTTAGTAACAAGGTTTCAGATGGATTATAAATTAAATCAATCACCAAATTTTTAGGTGTTAAATATTCAACTGGGATATTTGGCATATCATTTACATTTGGAAATGTTCCAATGGGTGTAGTATTCACAATAATGGGACAAGCATTCATCATTATTTGATTGACATCCTCATACTTAAACTGATTTTCACCTTTAGGGCATCTCGAAATAAAAATAGGGTCGCAACCTAATTCTTCAAGCACATAAGCCACTGCTTTAGAGGCTCCACCTGTACCTAAAATAATTGCTCTATGGTGATGAGATTTGAAAAAAGGTTTTATCATTTGTTTAAAACCAAACACATCTGTATTAAACCCTTTGGTTTTTCCATCAATAATTTGAATGGTATTTACTGCTCCTACTTCATTAGCAACATCATCTATCTCATCTATAAAAGGAATAACTGATTGTTTAAAAGGAATGGTAACGTTTAATCCTTTTAAATGAGGGGTTTTAAATATAGATTTAATTTCCTCAACAGTATCAATTTCAAAATTTTTATAATGGGCGTTAAGGTTAAGTTGTTTAAACTTGTTTGTAAAATATGATTTAGAAAAAGAATGGGCTAATGAGTTACCCACCAGCCCATAAATATGATGGTTCATAATTAATTAAATTCTCATTAACCAATTAAACTTATCCTCAACTTTACCTTTTTTGTAATCCGTTAAGTAAGTTTTTATTTTATTTGAAAATACTCTTGTTTCAACAGGAGGCAAATCATAATTTTTACCATTATAACCAATTAAAGAGATAGGTGCAATAGTGGCTGCTGTTCCTGCTCCAAACGCGTCTTGTAGCGTTCCATTTTCAATGGCTTCAATAATTTCTTTTATGGTTACTTCTCTTTCTTCAATTTTATAACCCCAATCTTTGGCTACCTCTAAAATACTTCTTTTTGTAATTCCTTTTAAAATGGTATCTTTTTCTTCTGACGGAGTAATTATGACATCATTTATTACAAACATCACATTCATTGTACCTGCCTCTTCAATTAAAGTATGTGTTTTGGCATCTGTCCAAATTAGTTGACGGTATCCCTCTTTTGCAGCTAATTTTGCTGGATATAAGGATGCAGCATAATTACCAGCCGCTTTAGCTCTACCTACTCCACCCTCTGCTGCTCTAGTATAATACGTTTCAATTTTTACTGGGACTGGGTCTGAGTAATAAGCCCCTACAGGTGAAGTGATAATTAAAAATTTATATCTTTCTGAAGGTCTAATCCCCACATACTCATCAGTAGCTATCAAAAAAGGTCTAATATATAATGATTGCCCTTCATTATTAGGCACCCAATCTCTATCTAAATTTAAAAGTGTTTTTAAACCTTCTAAAAAAATTTCTTCTGGCACCTCTGCCATTGACATTCTTTCTGCTGATTTATTTAAACGTTTAGCATTCATATCTGGTCTAAAAACCAGTATTTCTCCACTTTCAGTTTTTTGGGCTTTTAAACCTTCAAAAATAGATTGCCCGTAATGTAAAGCAGATGTTGCAGGATGTAATGATAAATTAGCAAAAGGCACAATGGTAGGTTCTCCCCATTTTCCATCTTTATAATCCATTTCAAACATGTGGTCTGAAAAATGTTTTCCAAATGGTAAGTTATCAAAATCAACTTCTTGTAATCTTGAGTTGGTTGTATTATTTATTTTTATAGTTGGAATTTGTACTGACATAGCTTTGTTTTTTTGTGCAAATATACGCATTCAAGTTGGTATTTACAAGTGATTTATGTCATTTAGCTTGCTTTTGTTGATAAATAATTATCTTAACAACTACTCAATAATCTTAAACATTTCTTTAGCTTTATTTCTATTATATCTGTTAAAATGCCACCATTCTGTTTGAATATTATAAAAACCACCTGCTTTCATTACTTTTCTTAACAGTTTTCTATTGTCAACTTGTTGTTGGGTTAATTCGCCTGATTTTAAAAACTGATGCTCTAATCTTGGATAAGCTATTTTATCTATCTCATCAAATTTAGCCCCCATATCTAAAACATCTCCATTTAATCTAGCAATAGTAATATCAACAGCACATCCGTAATTATGAATAGACCCATTTTTAGGGTTGGAAACAAATTTTGTTTTTTCATTTATGGGCATATCCAAAACATCCCACATTTTTTGTTGAACACTCCTTGGTCTAACACCATCAAAAACCAATAAAGTTAAATTTGAATCCAATTGATGTAAATAATCATTGGCTTTTTTTAAATCATTAGCCACACTTGGTTGTAAATAAACTTTATTCAAATTACCATACACATCTTCATTCATAAAATTATGAGTAGTTGTATATCTTAAATCAATTAAAATAGATGAATCTATTTGTTGCACATCAACTAATCCTGCATCAATTAATTTTTGTTCTAACGAATCTATTTTAATAATATTTTTTTCTGTTTTAATAGAGTCTTTTAATATTTTGGTCGAAAAACTTTTGTTTATACCAACTTTATTTTGTAAATTGTCGTTATCATTAATACAACCTAAAAGGTTTAAGATTAATACAAACAAAAACAAATATTTCAAATTATGACAGTTCCACATACTCTTTTAATGTTACGTCCAAATAACTTTGGATTTAATAAACAAACCAAATTTAGTAACCCTTTTCAAAATAACATCAATGAAGATGAAAATGTTTTAAAAAGTATTGCACAAAAAGAATTTGATAGTATGGTTGAAACTTTAAAATCTCATAACATCAATGTTAAAGTATTTATGGATAGTGAAATTCCTCTGCCAGATTCTGTATTTATGAATAATTGGGTATCTATTTTTCCTGATGGCAAACTAGTTATATACCCTATGTTTACAGAAATAAGACGAAAAGAAAGACGCAGTAAAATTATTGATGAAATTGTTGAAAAATTTGACATCACAGAACTAATTGATTTAACCCATTTTGAAAATGACAACTTATTTTTAGAAGGGACAGGTTCTTGTGTTTTTGACCATAAAAACAAACTGGCATTTGCTTGTAAAAGCCCAAGAACAAGTGAGGATGTTTTTAATGAACTTTGCAATAAAATAGGCTATCAAGGTTTTTTCTTTAATGCTGTGGACTTATCTGGAAAACCAATATATCACACCAATGTAATGATGTCAATTTTTGAGAAACAAGTTGTTATTTGTGCTGATAGTATTGAAAATAATTTGGAAAAAAATATCATTTTAACTGCATTAAAAAATACTGGCAAAGAAATTATTTATTTAAGTTTTAATCAACTCAACGACTACACAGCCAATTGTTTTGAAGTTAAAGATGAAAACGGAAATTCTAAAATAATTATCAGCAGAACGGCATTTTCAAGCTTAACAGAATCTCAATTAATTAAAATACGAGCTCATTCAGAAATTATTCCTGTAAACATTTCAATTATTGAAAGGGTTGGTGGAGGAAGTGCTAGATGTATGCTAACAGGTGTTAATTGTTAGATAAATAAAAAATCAACCCAAATTTATAATACAACCGCCAAGTTGCAGCATAAATTAATGCAGGTTCAGGCACTTTCATATCTCTTAATAAATCATATTGTAACATTATTTGGTAATACGAACGATTACCTAATGGTCTAGCATAGCCAATACCTAACATCCAAGAGTTTGACTGCTCTTTATAAGTTGAATTATAACTGGTCCAATAATGGTTAATTGAGGTTTCTAAAATTAATGGTTTTACGGGTCTGTATCTTAAAAACGTTCCTAAACCAAAAGAGTTAGAATAAACGCTTGATGTACTAGTATATTTAACATTATAAAATTGATAAAGTGTTGAAAAACCTGCACTTAAAGACGGCAAAATATCGTATCCAATTTGTGGAGAAACATAAATAAATGTTGTTGTTCCTAAAAGCAAATTTAACCCCGACCCCACATAAATTTTATCTTTTAATTTAAAAGGGTTAACTTTTGGAGACTTGACAGAATCTTTTTTTACATCATCCATGTCGTATTGCGAAAATGCGAATACAGGTAAAAGGAAAAATATAAGTAATAAACGTTTCATTTTAACAAATTTAACAATGTTTTTGATTCAATGTTATGATTACCTTTAAATTTTATCAATTCAAATTCAAATAATTGTTCATTTAATTCTTTTAAATGAGCATTAACCTCATTGTCATTATAATACTCATCTTCATCTCCAAACACCAAATAATTGTTTGATGAATTAAATTGATGACAAAAATCTTTTTTCATATCAGGCGGAAAAATAGCAGCCCACAAAATAAATTGATTGGCATTAAAATTCCCTAGACAATGCCACCTTGAAGCCGTTGCACCACCTTGAGAAAATCCAATCAAAACTTTATTTTTAAATTGATATTGATTTGAAATATGTTTCCATAAATCATCCAAATAATTAATGTAATCAGAAATATCTTCTTCTCTACGCTCTTTGCTCATCCAAGAGGCACCTACCCTACCCGAGCTTCCTTTTAAATAAAAACGGTGCAACCCTTCTGGTGCAACCACAAAATATTTATTATCATCTAGCACATTAAATTTTCTGATAAAAAAATCAGCTAACTGACCGTATCCATGTAACACAAATAAAATGGTATCAGCTTTTTCTGCATCTCCATAAGTTACGTACTTAGCTGTTTTTTTTATTTTAATGGTATTAATCATTTACAGTTGTTCTAAAAAAGCCATGGTATCTACACCATCAGCATAATCATTTAAAGCGGGACATTGTGCTTGCCCAAATGGAATATAATCTCTACCAATAATGGCTTGTATATTATCTTTATTATCCTCTAAATATTTTTCTAAATCTTGCTCAGATTCATACCGTTGATAAAATAATACACCTAATGGTGAGTGTAAACTTGTATCTTCTTTCAAAATTAAAAAGTTATTGTCTAAAATCTCAACCAAATTCATTAGATAAACTGCTTTATTATAATCGTAATTGTTGGCATATTTATTATGATAAATAATATCGCCATAATCAAAAATAGCTTCAAAAAACAGATCCAAATTAAAATTTTTTGGAATTAAAATTTTAGAAACATTTCTACACCCCAATCCATAAAAAGTAAAAATATCTTTACCTAAAGCATTTAACTCCTTTTTTGTTTCATTTCCTGTTAAAACGGCAACAGACGTCCTGTTTTTTCTAATAATGTGAGGATATTTACCAAAATAACTCTGGAAATAAGTAGCTGAATTATCACTACCAGTTGCTATTACAGCATCAAAATGAGGTAATTTTTCTTCAGTAAATTCTATCCAATAATTCACTTTTTCATTAAAAACACTCATTATTTCGACCAAAGCGGGTATTAAAATTTTGTCATTAGATGATAACTTAGCAATGGCTTTATGTCCAGATAAAAAAACCGAAATTAAATCGTGAAAACCAACCATTGGAATATTACCTGCCATAATAATAGCTACTCGTTTTGGCACCGTTGTAAATTGATACTGCTGTACCCAATTCATTAATTGATTTTCATCAAGCCAAGTGGTAAAACCTAAAAAAGCTTCATTTATACTCTCTTCTGTAAACCATGCATTATGAATTTTAGCTTTAACAATTGCATCTTTTAAAAGTTCATAATCGGTTTTAGAAATCTCCATTTCAAGGCTATCCCATTCTTTTTTAGAGATAATATCTAATAAAATTGGTTTTAATTTAGATAATATGTTAATTCTTTCTTTTAAATTCATTAAAGATATTTTATCTTTGCAAAACTAATTAAAAAGAATAGAAATGGCTATTATAATTACAGATGAATGTATAAATTGTGGAGCATGCGAACCAGAATGCCCAAACAATGCAATATATGAAGGCGGAGCTGAATGGAGATATTCGGACGGTACAGGAATAAAAGGTAAAGTAACTACACCAGATGGTAAAGAAATTGATGCTGATGAAGATCAAGAACCTATTGATATGGATGTTTACTTTATTGTTCCTGACAAATGTACTGAGTGTGTTGGTTTTCATGATGAGCCTCAATGTGCAGCAGTTTGCCCTGTAGATTGTTGTATTCCTGATGATAATCATGTAGAATCTGAGGACATACTTTTGGCTCGAAAAGACTTTTTACACATATAAAACATTTTTTTTTAATATACAAAACTTACTTGCAAGCTTGTAAGTAAGTTTTTTTATGTACATTTATCAACACTATGAACGATACCAGAAAAAGAATTGAAGTTTGTTTTACACCTTTTTTATTTGACTTATACAAAGAGGAGTTTGATTTAATTGTAGTAATTGATGTACTTAGAGCCACATCAGCCATTTGTGCCGCATTTAATAATGGTGTTAAAGAATTAATTCCTGTTTCTAGTATTGAAAAAGCAAGAGAATATCAACAAAAAGGATTTTTAGTAGGTGCAGAGCGTAAAGGTCAAATTGTAGAAGGGTTTGATTTTGGAAATTCTCCCTACTCTTATATGAAACCAGAGTTAAAAGACCAAACGGTAGTTTTAAGTACAACAAACGGTACTAAATCTATAAACATTGCAAAAGAAGCTGGACAAGTTGTTATTGGTGCTTTATCAAATTTAGATGTTTTAAACGAATGGTTAGAACAACAAGACAAAAACATTTTGTGTTTATGTTCTGGTTGGCAAGATAAATTTAATTTAGAGGATACCATTTGTGCAGGCGCCATTACCGAACATTTATTATCAACAGGTAAATTTAGGTCAATTGAAGACTCATCTATTGCTGCAAAAT
>CAYQRJ010000145.1:0-6832 GCA_964419855.1 uncultured Crocinitomix sp. | reverse complement strand
CGTAAAGAATACCCAGAATTCTATCCGCAGCTTAAACAAATGGTAGAGGATTATAAAAAAACTTTAAATGAATAATTTACAAACTAAACTTTAACTGATTAGTAATACTTGACAACCCTTGTAAACCTCCTGTATGGAGTGCTACAATTTTATCACCTTGCTTAAATTTATTCTGTTTCACGTCACTCATTAAAGCGTGCATCATTTTACCAGTGTATATTTGGTCTAGTTTGATGTTGGTTAATTCGTAAAATTGATTAATAAAGTCAATCAGCTCAGTATTAAATTTTCCATATCCTCCAAAATGACTGTTTAAGTTTAATGATAATAAATTCATTTTAGCATCAAATATTTCTTTATCAAGAAAAAAGTGTTTTAATAAATTTTTGATTTCATCTTTTATAAAATCACCATTTTTAAATACAGGTACACTAACAATTTTTGTTGTGTCAGATGATGATATCAATCCAGCAACGGTTGTTCCTGTACCAGAAGCAGAATAGATATAGTCAGGAGTAAAATCAATTTCTTTTAAAATTTCTCCACATCCTATCATTCCGTAATAATTGGCACCGCCTTCTTCTACTATTAAAACATTTCCAAATTCAGCTCTTAATTCTTCATGATATAGGCGTTCATACCGTTCAGCATACTTAGACCTGTTTACAAACACCAATTGCATTCCGTTTTGATGTGCTTTTTGTAAGGTTAAGTTAGATTGAGGTGTTAATTCATCTCCCCTAATAATGCCAATGGTTTTAACATTTAATAATTTTCCTGTAGCTGCTGTTGCCGCAATGTGATTGGAATATGCTCCTCCAAAAGTTAGCAATCCATCATATTTGTTGGCTTTAAGTTTTTCAATATTAAATTTTAATTTTCGCCATTTGTTGCCTGAGATGTCTTGATGAATTAAGTCATCTCGTTTAATGTAAAATTCTAATCCTTTTTGTTTAAACAAAGGATGATTAATTTTTTGAATGGGAGAAGGTAAATTAAACATATCATTAACCTTTAGGAGTGTACATAGTGATGCCGTTTTTATGATATTGTTCTAGCATTACATCATACATTTTTTTAGCATCAAACAATAAAGTGTTGGCTTGACCAATTTTTACATCTTTACATACACCTTCTTTTCTAAACATTGGTAATAATTCATCACATTTACGTTTTTTAGATTGCTCAGGATTATGAACTTTTGTTTTAACTTTATGTTTAACACCTTTTTCATCAATCACATCAATTTCAAATATTTGATGGTGATAAACAGGAAATTTAAAGTTTTCAACGGCATCTTCTAACAAATGTAAAGATGTACCAGCGTTGTCTAGTGTTACGCCAATATATAATATTTTTCCGTTGTGCTCAGCTACTTTATAAAATGGACTATTTTTATTATAAGGTGTTAATTGATTAAAATGCCCTTTGGTTAATTCGTCAGCTAAAGGACCAGTAGCCGAAACGGGTTCGGTAGGGTGAAGGCTTCTTTTACAACCTTTTAAAGTTCTAAAATATTCGGTAACGGCACCAGTTTTACTTGGCGAATTTAGAACATCAAAAAAAGGGGTGTTTTGAATATAATTAAGCTGAAAAACATGGTTAGGTGAGGTAGGCATTAATAAGTTTCCTGTATCTTCAATCACTTCAAGCAAAGCATCAACTAAAGTTTTTGGTCCTTCCTCTAAATAACCAATTTTACTTAAAGATGAATGTACCAAAAGGGTGTCCCCTTTTTTAATTCCAATGGCTTTTAATTGTTCAACCAATTGATTTTTGTTAATGCTTTTTCCTGCTTGTTTTTGTTGCTTTAAATACTTATTTCTGTTATTTTTTTTTCGTTGTCTGTTCCATTCTAACAACACAGTTGGGGTTAAACTTCTAAGTACATCTTTTAAACTCATTGTCCAACAAATTTATAGGTAATTGTTCCAGTTTGCATGCCTGCTCCTGATACATAATCAAAGCGAGATTTTTTTGCATATTTTAAGGCACGTTCAATCATACATTCAGTAGCGTGATTTGACCTACTTGATGAAAAATCTGCAAATTTAACATAGCCAGCTTTATCAACTTTTATTTGAATCACCACTACACCACTACCATTACAAGTATAACCCGGATTTGGTAATGAATAGGCTTTCCGTCCTTTTAAATTATAAGAAATCATTACTTCTCCAGCATAGGCATTTTTACCGCCAGATGTAGTATTTTTGGTTGATTTATCGTATGTTTTTAACTCGTGTTTATCTAAGTTTTTTAATTCCTCATGCTTATCACTATTAGCTTCAGAGGCAACTTCTTTAAAAAATTTGGCTTCTAATTCTTCTGCTGTTAATTGAGCTTCTTCACTAAAATCTTCTTCATAAGTAGAGTAATCCTCATAAGATTTTTCTCTATTATCATTAGCATCTGCTGCTAAGTTTGCTAAATTTTGGTTTGGTAGAGGTTCTTTATTTAGCTCTAACATTTCCATCATTTCCTCATCAAATTCAATGTCGTCTAAGGGGATTTCAATATCTACTTCTGGTGGAGGAATCCTTGTTATGTCTTTAACAGTAACAAAATTAGACCACAGAAAAAAAGCCAAATGAAATACCAAAGTAGCAATAATTGCAAACTTATATTTTTCAATATAATCTAAAAATTTATCCAATTTAATCCTCTTTTTTAATCCATTTGTTGGTGATAAAGTTATAATATAAAACCCAATTGTTGTTAGTTATTTTTACCAATGAATCATTAAATGGTTCAATTAATTGATACTTAAACGTTAAAATGGTGTCTTTATTAGTAGTCATTAATCCAAATCGTCCTCTACTTTTGGTAATCATTGTAGTGTCGTTAACAAATGTAAAATTTTCGTAAAACACATCTAACAATAAGGATTTATCTTCACCTAAAATTCCTTTTAAAGGGTCTAAAGCTACTACGCCACCAATTTTATTAAATGTAAAAGTTTTATCATAGGCAGGTTTAACAAACACTTGTTCGTTACTCAACATATATCCCCATTTGTCATCTTTTTTAAAAGCGATATATTTGCCATAGTGTCCTAAATCTTCATAATTCTTTTTAAATTTTAATCGACCAAGTGAATCTATAAAATTGTAACCATCATTTAGTTTTACTTTGGCATAGCCATTAATAAATTGGGCAAACTCTTTATATTCTGGGTAAGTATCAAACCATTGTTCAGAGATAAATGATTGTGTGTTGATATTCCAATAATTAAATTGGTCAATATCTTCAATGATGATTAATCCGTTATTTAAGTTTTTAATTGATGAATAATTAAAAGGAAGTAAAGTGTCTTTGCTTAAAGATATCAACCCCCAAGCATCAAATTTTGCTGCAAAAACAGTATCATTAATGGATTTAATTTCATCAAACATAAATGGCAAATAGGTGGTACCATATTCATCAATTACACCATAAAAATCATTTTTAGCCACAATGGCTTTTCCGTTATCAAAATCTGATGCATCTGAAAATTGAGGTTTTAATCTAACCAATCCTTTATTGTCAAAATAACCATATTGACCTTCATATTCAAAATAGATTAAATTTTCTTTCATGGTTCCTAAATCTTCAAATTCAGGTTCAATAATGTATTCGCCAACACGGTTAATTAATCCGAATTTTTCGTTAATTTCTACAACAGCAAATCCATTATTAAACGTAAAACCATCATCAAAAATGGGTTTAATTTTTACCTCTCCTGTTTTGGCAATATAACCAATTTTGTCATTCAATCCAAACATGGCTAAACCTTCATTAAAAGGTTCAAAATAATCAAATTGGGGTTTAATTTCGTATTGTTCATCAACCGAAACTGCTCCCCATTTACCGTTAAGTTTATAAGGTAAAAAATCAATTTGTTCAAGTGCTAATTCATTTTTAGCGCCTAATGTAAAGGGATAATTGGGATATTGGTTTAAAAAATCAGAAATGGCGGTTTTAGAGTAATGGTTTTGTAGATAAGTTTCGTACAATAACTTCCACGCTTTGTTAATGTTTGGATTGTTAGGGTAGGATTGTATAAAATTAAAATATGCTTTTTCGGTTCTTGGTTGGGTTTCAATCTCAAAAATTTTATCTTGAGCATTAGTTACAAAAGGGCTGTTAGGGTTATCTTTTACAAACTGAATATAAGAGATGAGCTTATTGTCTTTGGTTTGTTCTACATAAAAGGTTTTATCATATAAATGTTGAGCTTTTTGGGTGTAGATGGAGTTAGGATAATTGTTTAAAAATAATTGATAATTATCTGATTTACCTACTTCATCCATTTGATAAAAAAACAAACTATCTCTATAAAAAACAGCAGAATCTATTGCGTTACTCCAAGGATTTTTATCAATAAAATCTTGATAACCCATTACTGAGTTAAAAGATTTTGCTCTTTGGTATAAATTAGAGGTTATTAAATCTCTTTGCTGAATAATAGCAACGCTATCTATCCCCATTTTAGCATACTTTTCTTTTAGTTTTGGTTTTAAATCAGAATAATGATTAACAGCTAAAACAATGTTGTTGTAAGCAGAATCTATATTGTAAAAAGGATTATCTTTTCGTTGATAAATGACACTTAAACCATATCCTGCAGGAACTATTTTACGCTTTTTAGATTTTTCAAAAAACTGTTTGGCTTCAAAATAATTGTATATTTCAAGGGCTTGCATTCCTTTTTTTATTCTGCAACTACCTAGTTGTAACAGGAATATACTTAAAATTGATATGGTTAATAACTTTTTTAACATTTATACAATATGCAAAAATAACATTCGTTTACAGATAATAGAAATTTTGCTTGTTTTATTAAAAGTATTTTATATTTTTTTTGTTTAAACCTTAGTTTTAAACTATACTTGCAAATTTGCAAAATTTTGCCCCAAAATTAAATGGTTAAATTAGGAGATAGATTATTATTTTATTTGGTATTAAAGCCTTTGTCTTATATGCCTATGAGCGTTTTGTTCTTTTTTTCGGACATTACGTTTTTCTTGACCTACCATGTAGTTAAATATAGGCGTAAAGTGGTTCAACAGAATTTAAAAAAAGCTTTTCCAAACAAGTCTCCTGAAGAATTAAAAGCTATTGAAAAAGGATTTTACCATCATTTTACCGATTTTATTTTTGAGAGTATTAAATCTATTAGCATTTCAGAAAAAGATGTATTGTCAAGAACATCAATAAAAAATGTTGAAATGCTTGATAAGTATTATAAACAAAACAAAAACGTATTAGTGGTTTGTGGGCATTATAACAATTGGGAGTTTTACGCTCTTAGCTTACCCAAACAATTAAAGCACACCACATATTCATTATATCAACCATTAAAAAATAAGTTTTTTGATAGAATTTTACTTAATTCTAGAAAAAGAAATGGAATGAATTTGATTAAAACTAGAGATATTTTCACGTTTTTTCAAGAAAAAAATGACAACCCAAAATTAATGGTAATTGTTAATGATCAGTCGCCAACTAACAAACAAAAAGCCTATTGGAATACATTTTTAAATCAAGACACAGGGTGGAACATTGGACCAGAAAAATTAGCCAAAAAGTTTGACTACGTAGTATTGTTTGGTCATTCTAAAAAAATTAAAAGAGGGGTTTATGAAGTAGAATTCTCTTTGGTTACAGAAACACCACAACAAACCAATGATGAATATATAACTGATAAATATTCTGCTATTTTAGAAGATATTATCAAGAAAAAACCTGAATTTTGGTTGTGGTCGCATAAGCGGTGGAAACATAAAAAGCCGTAACTTGCATTTTTAATAGTGCAATCAATAATTTATTTATGGAGATTAAATTACAAAAAATGCTAACCGAATTAAATGATGAGGTTCAATATCGTTTAATTGATAATGATAAGTTAATAGAAGTAAATTCTTTAATCGGTAAAAAAATAACATTACAATTTAGGGGCAAAGTTCAATGTATGAATTGCGAAAGATTTCCAAAAAAGTTATTTGCACAAGGATTTTGTTACGATTGTTTTATGAACGCTCCACAAGCTGCCGATTGGATTATTCATCCCGAAAAAAGTAAAGCCCATTTAGGCATTGAAGAAAGAGATTTAGAATATGAAAAAATGGTGCAATTAAAGCCACATTTTGTTTATTTGGCAGTAGCTTCAGCTTTAAAAGTTGGGGTAACCCGTGGAACACAAATTCCAACCAGATGGATTGATCAAGGTGCTTCTTACGCTATAAAAGTAGCCGAAACACCTCACCGACAATTGGCAGGAGAAATTGAAGTGGCTCTAAAATCGTATTTCACAGATAAAACCAATTGGCGTAAAATGCTAAAAAATGAAGTAGCAGATTTTGATTTGGAAGAAGAAAAGTGGAAAATTGAAGACTTGTTACCTGCTGATTTAGCTCAATATATGACAGAAGATGATGAGGTAGTAAAAATTAACTATCCCGTTATTGAGTATCCAGATAAAGTTAAAAGCGTAGGTTTTGATAAAATACCATTAATTGAAGGAACATTATTAGGAATTAAAGGACAATACTTATTATTAGACGATAACCGTGTTTTAAACATCAGAAAACATGAAGGGTATTATGTTGATTTGAATGTAGTTGGATAAATAGGTATTATTCTTAAAATTAATCTACCATTAAACACAAGTAACTTTTACTTACATAGAATTTGAGTGCACGATATAATCGTAAGCCATACACCAATATACATCAACTAAAAAGCGAAAAACCCCGATTCTAAGTCGGGGTTTTTCTATTCACTAAAGGTGGAAGCCAATTAGCCCGCAAAATTCACCACTATATTATTATTTCTTAGTTAGCGGTTATTG
>CAYQRJ010000144.1:0-6843 GCA_964419855.1 uncultured Crocinitomix sp. | reverse complement strand
TTTCAAACTCCCTCAAATTTGGGTATTATCAAATTGAACAATAAGTCAATTAATAGTTTGATTTACTGCGTTTTAACTAAAAAACAATAAAATAGTGGTGAATTTTGCGGGTTAAGTTAATTTTGCCATTACTTTTGCTAAAAAAAAGATGTTAGATAAATATTACAAAATAACAGACAAGGTTTCAACTTACGGTAAAGATTTAGGCTTATTATTTTTAAGGTTAGTTTTGGCGTACGGATTTTACGGTCCAGCAATGATGAAACTTAAAAGTTTTAAAAACACGGTTGGATTTTTTGAAGGAATAGGAATTCCTTTGCCAGAAATTAATGCAGTTTTAGCAACCGTTACCGAAACATTAGGATTTGTACTTTTGTTTTTAGGTTTAGGGATTAGAATTATAACATTTCCATTAATGATGACTATGTTGGTTGCTATATTTTTTGTACATTGGAAAAATGGATATGATGTAGGAAATAACGGAATAGAAATACCTTTATACTACTTAATAATGCTATTTATATTATTTACTCAAGGTGGTGGAAAATACAGTTTTGATTATTTTTTAAGAAAAAAGTTGAAGAAATAAAAAAATTATATATATATTTGAATCATAAACAATAACTAAAACCAAACAATTATGAAAAAAAGTTTTTTAAATTTAAGAAAATTAGGATTAATAGTAGTAGCTGCCTCAACTATGGCAATGTATAGCTGTAGTGAAGCTGAAGAGCATGCTGATGAAGCAACTGAAGCAGTTGAAAATGCTGTTGAAGAAGGAACAGAAGCAGTTGAAAATGCTGTTGATGAAATGAAATGTGAAGAAGGTAAATGCGAACATGGTGACGCTACTGAAGAACACACTTGTGGTGAAGGAAAATGTGATGATGGTGCTGCAGCAGAAGGTGAAACTAAATGTGACGGTGGAAAATGTGACGGCGGAACAGCTACTGAATAATTAATTGAAAAATTATAAAAAAGCTCGTCTTTATTTAAGGCGAGCTTTTTTTATGTATTTTTGAAAAAAAATAAAATTGAAAAAAACGATTAAACATAATAAACCATCAGCTTTAAATGATATAGATAAATGGTCAACCAATCGCCGAAAATTTATTAAATCGGCTGGAATAATTGCTGTTTATAGTCAAATACTTAAATTTCAATCTTGCCAAACTTCTTTTCCAAAAAAATATATACCCAACCAATACTTAACAGCTTTACAGGCAGAAATTATTCAAAAAATACAAAAAGTATTATTCCCAAATGATGGTAATGGACCTTCTGTTGAAGATATTAACGCTTATGGACATTTTATTTGGGTGTTATCTGATAAACGCAAACGAAAAGCCGAAAAAGAATACTTAATTAATGGGTTAAATTGGACTGAAGAAACAGCCAACGAACAGTTTAACACATCTTTTAGTTATTTAACAGATAAACAAGTAAATGAATTGGTAGATTTTATAGCCAATGAAAGTTGGGGAAAGGATTGGTTGTCTGTGATTTTAACCTTAATTTTTGAAGCATTAGCTTTAGATTCTATTTATAACATTAATACAAATCAAATTGGGTGGAAATGGTTACAACATCAAAACGGAACACCCCGCCCAACCATTGATATAACTTACGATAAAATTTTTAAAACCATTGGAACAGAGTAAAAAAAAATATGATGTGTGCATTGTAGGAAGTGGAGCAGGGGCAGGCCCTATTATTTACGAACTTTCTAAAGCTGGATTTAAAGTTGTGGTGCTCGAAAAAGGACCATGGATTAAAACCAAACATTTTTCTAAAGATGAATTAGTAGCATGCAGACGTGATGTTTATACCCCAAATAAACAAGATGAATTTCATGTAATTGAAAGTAAAAATAGTAAGGGAGAATGGGTTAGTCAACCAACTAAATCATCAAGTAAAAATTATTGGAACGGCAGTATGGTAGGAGGGTCGTCAAACTTAATGAGTGCCTATTTTCATAGAATGAAACCTGTTGATTTTAAATTGTTATCAACCTACGGTAAAATTGAAGGCGCTAACATTGTTGATTGGCCAATTACTTATAATGATTTAGAACCTTACTATACCAAGGTAGAAAAAATTGTAGGCGTATCAGGAGAAGTGCGACAACATTCTACTTTAGAACCGCGCTCAACTCCCAATTACCCTTTCCCACCTTTAAAAACCAATATCGTTTCGGAGTGGATAGACAAAGCCGCACAACAAGAAGGTTATACAATGGTTCACGGGGCAAGAGGAATTATATCAAAACCAAAAGAGGATAGAAATGCATGCTATTTATCAGGTTATTGTGGCAGTTATGGTTGTTCCTCTGATGCTAAAGGAAGTAGTAGGGTTGCCTTAATTAATGAGGCCATTAAAACTGGGAATTGTACTATTATACCTAATGCAAAAGTATATCACCTTAAAACTGATGGAAGTCATAACATTGTAGAAGCCAATTATTATTTGAATAATGAAAAAAAATCTATTAAGGCAGATACATTTGTAGTGGCTTGTCAAGCCGTTGAAACGGTTAGGTTATTATTAATGTCTAAAAATGATGACACACCTAACGGAATTGGAAACGAAAATAATTTAGTAGGTAAAAATTTAATCTTTTCGGCTGGAGGTATTGGTGGTGGAAACTTATTTTTTAAAGATTTTGATGAAAAATCAGTTAACGAATTAAAAAAACAAGGCGAGTTTGTAAACAGAGCCATACAAAAATGGTATGAGATAGATAAAAAAGAAGCTAAATCAATCGGTTTTAATCAAAATATTAAAGGAGGAACAGTCGATTTTTTATTTGAACACTCTAACCCAATGCCTAAATTAATTAGGTCTAAATGGCAGGGTAGTAAATTAATTTACGGTAGCGAATTAAAAACAAAAATCAAAAAATATTTCACCGAGCAACGTAGAATTAAATTTGAAATTTTTAACGATTGGTTACCTACAGATGATTGTTTTGTTACCTTAGATGAAAAAGAAGTAGATAAATGGGGCGACCCTGTGGCTAAAATTAGAATCGGCTATCACCCTCACGATTTAAAAGTGGCAAAAATTTTAGCCGAAAAAGGAGAGAAAATATTAAAATTAATAGGAGCAAAAAATATCAGTACTGGAATTAGTGGTGCTCCATCTCCTAATTTAGTGGTTGGAGGATGCAGATTTGGAACAAACCCTAAAACATCAGTACTTGATGTTAATTGTAAAGTTCATTCAATAAATAACCTATACATTTCTGATGGCAGCTTTATTCCAACTGGAGGTTCAGTACCATATACTTGGACAATTTATGCCAATTCCTTTAGAGTGGCTAATCATATTTTAAAACAATTAAAATGATTTTGTTAAAAAAACTTAATTCAAAATAATGATTTATTAAAAATAACTTACTAAACTTGCAAAAAATTAATTTTAAAATTATTAAACTATGAAAAGGATTATAGGAATTTTAGCGTTAAGTTTATTAACTATAACTGCTAATGCACAAGATGATGCAACAAAAACATCTAACTGGAAGTTTAAAGCAATTGGTGCTTTAACTGGAACTCACGCCAATTTTAAAAACTGGAATGCTGGTGGGCAAAACACTTTGTCTTGGATTGCTTTATTTAACGCCAATGCCGATTATAAAAAAGGTAAATTTAGCTGGGCAAATAACTTGAATCTCGCCTATGGTAAAAATAGAATTAGAACTGCGCCTTGGGCTAAAACGGATGATATTATTGCTTTGAGTTCTAAAGCAGGTTATTCTATCTCTAAAGTATGGAGCGCCGCATTTTTAGCTGATTTTAAAACGCAATTTGATTTGGGGTATGATGCTGACCAAATATTTAGATCTAAATTTATGGCACCAGGTTATTTAATTCTTGCCTTAGGGATGGACTACAAACCAAATGATAAATTTTCGGCTTTATTTGCTCCTTTTACAAGTAAATTAACTTTTGTAAATGATTTTACTTTAGCAAATGATGGTGCTTATGGTGTAACGGCTGGAGATGTTTACAATGCAAGAGGATATGCACTAAGAAAAGAGTTTGGTGGATATGTTAAATTTACTTATAGTGATGAATTGATGAAAAATGTAACTTTTAAAGGTAAGTTAGAGTTGTTCTCAAATTATTTACACAACCCCCAAAATATTGATGTTAACTTACAAGCATTGTTTAACTTTAAAATTAATAAATGGTTACAAGCATCTTGGTCTTTCAATATGATTTATGATGATGATATTAATATTACTGTTAAAGATGAAAATAATCAAGTGATTGGTTTTGGACCAAGAGCTCAAATTAAAAATGTATTAAGTATCGGAATGTCTTACACATTTGTTGATAAATAATGTTATACAATATTTTTGTAAAAAACCTCATCTGTAAAAAGATGAGGTTTTTTTTTGCAATTTTTTTAAAAGTAATAGGTATTATTTAAAATATATTCGTAATATTGTGCCATAGTTCAAATAAAAGAATCTTACTTATCTAAAAAGTAATCTTTTAAATAGAAAAACAATCAGAATTATATTTAAAATATCTAAGAAATAATAATCTTACTTTATACATATTTATATGACAAGTGCTGAATTAAAAGCAAAAAAAGTTGGCGAATTGAAAGAAATCGCCAAAACATTAGGAATTAAAGGTGCAACTACCTTAAAAAAGAATGAATTGATTGATGCCATTTCAAATCAAACTGAAAATCAACCTAAACAGACTACTATGTTTGAGGAGGTGACTGAAGAAAAAAATCAAAAACCTAAACGCAAAAGAATTAAAAAGGTAATCGAAAAAAAATCGGCTCAACCTTTTGAATCGACTGAACAAATTGAAGAAAAACAAACTGAAATTGAGGTTGAATCTAAAATAGACAACAAAAAAGAAGTTACAAAGAAAAAAGAGGTTGAAAACACTTCATCTAACCAACAACAAAATAATGTAGAAAAAACAAAAGAATCTACAAATACTAAACCTCAAAACAGACCCAACAACGATAAAGCCAATAGAAATAATCCTAATTATAAAGGGAATAAAAATAATGGCAATAACAATCAACAATCCAATAATAACGGAAATAATAATAAACATAAAAAACGTCAAAATCAAGAAGAATATTACGGATTTAATTTTGATGGCATTATAGTCTCTGAAGGAGTGTTGGATATGATGCAAGATGGTTATGGATTTTTAAGATCATCAGATTATAACTACCAACCATCTCCAGACGATATTTATGTTCCTCATCACCAAGTTAAATTGTATGGCTTAAAAACAGGAGACACCATTAGGGGGACTGTTAGACCTCCAAAAGAAGGTGAAAAATATTTTCCTTTAGTTAAAATAGAAAGTGTAAATGGTAAAGAGCCAAGTGCAGTTAGAGATAGAGTACCCTTTGAATATTTAACACCATTATTTCCAAACGAAAAATTAAAGTTAACAGGTCACCGTAAAGAGACTATGTCAACCAGAGTAATGGATTTATTTGCTCCTATTGGTAAAGGTCAAAGGGGAATGATTGTGGCTCAACCTAAAACAGGTAAAACGGTATTGTTAAAAGATGTTGCCAATGCCATAGCAGCTAATCATCCAGAGGTGTATTTAATTGTTTTGCTAATTGATGAAAGACCTGAAGAGGTAACAGATATGGCGCGTTCGGTTAATGCTGAGGTTGTCGCCTCAACTTTTGACCAACCAGCCGATAAACATGTGAAATTAGCCAATATTGTACTTGAAAAATCTAAAAGAATGGTTGAGTCGGGGCATGATGTGGTTATTTTATTAGATTCTATAACAAGACTTGCTCGTGCTTATAATACTGTTCAACCTGCTTCAGGAAAAGTGTTGTCGGGTGGGGTAGATGCCAATGCTTTACATAAACCAAAACGCTTTTTTGGAGCCGCTCGTAAAATTGAAAATGGAGGCTCTTTAACCATTATTGCAACTGCCTTAACCGAAACAGGGTCTAAAATGGATGAGGTGATTTTTGAAGAATTTAAAGGAACAGGTAATATGGAACTTCAATTAGACCGTAAAATTGCAAACAGACGTATTTACCCAGCTATTGATATTACAGCTTCTGGTACAAGACGTGAAGATTTATTGATGAGTAAAGAAGCCTTACAACGTATATGGATATTGCGTAAATACTTAGCCGATATGAATCCAGTAGAAGCTATGGAATTTATTAAAGACAGAATGCAAAACACAATGTCTAATGAAGAGTTTTTAATATCTATGAATGGGTAACTCTAAGTAGGTATTTAAAATGAAATAAATAATTTTGCTTGTCGTAAAATAATTTTTATATTTGTTACATAAAAGATATAAAGGTAATACCTTTATTGAATTGTTACCCAACATACCAAAACCAACAAAAAAAATAGCATAATAATAATAAATTTACATAATAATTTAATTATCAACTATATGAAACACAAAAAAACAATAACAAGTATTGCGTTTCTCCTCTTAGGATTAGGAGGATTACACGCACAAGAAAGCCCTGTTGCCACAGGTGGAGAGGCAACAGGAACAGGAGGAACAGTAAGTTACTCGGTAGGACAAGTAGTTTATACTACTGCCACAGGAACAAACGGAAGCGTAGCACAAGGCGTGCAACAACCGTATGAAATTTCTACAACGGTAGGTATCAACGAAACAACTATTAACTTAGAACTTTCTGTTTATCCTAATCCAACTACAGATTACTTAACCTTAAAAACAGACGATAATTCTAATTTGAGTTACCAATTGTACGATATGCAAGGAAAAGTAATTGAAACCAAAACAGTAAATAGCAACTCCACTAACATTAGTTTAGAAGGACAACCAACCGCTACTT
>CAYQRJ010000143.1:0-6929 GCA_964419855.1 uncultured Crocinitomix sp. | reverse complement strand
CAAAATTGTAGATGGTATAACATTTAATATTACAAGAGAATTGATAAACGGTTTTATTATAAAAACCATTAAATTTGAAGATGAAGGACAACATTTTGAGTTTAAGGAAAAGGTTCAAGCCATCATGTTAGATGATTTTAAAAGTTATTTCTCACAGACCAATTTTAAAATTTTTAAAACTTATGGAAACTATAATTTAGATGATTTTGATGTTGTTAATTCAAATCGATTAATCATCTTTGCAAAAAAATAAGATTTGAATACCGTTACACAAATATTAGTTTTATTTAGTTCTGTTGTTATAGGTGGGGTGCTAGTAACTTTGCTAAAAAAATCAACTTATTTAAAATTACTATTGTCGTTTAGTGGTGGATATTTATTAACCATTATTTTTACGCACATTTTACCCGAAACTTATCATGATTTTGGGAGTGAGGTAGGGTTTTATATTTTAATTGGCTTTTTAATTCAGTTGGTGTTAGAATATTTTTCGCAAGGTGCTGAACACGGGCACACACACACGCATGGGTTAGGAAAGAGTTTTCCTTTAGTTATTTTCTTGTCGCTTTCTATTCATGCTTTTATAGAGGCTATTCCTATTGTTACACCAATAATTGAACATGCTCACCAACATCAATCTAATGGCTTATTTTGGGGGATATTTTTACATAAAGTACCCGTAGCTGTTGCATTAATGACCATTTTTAAAGCTGCTGGACAATCCAGTTTAAAATCGTGGATATATTTAGGGGTGTTTGGTTTAATGGCACCTATAGGGTTGCTTTTTGGTTCGTATTTAACACAGGATATTCACTTTGAAACAGGCTGGATAATGGCGGTAGCAATAGGTATGTTTTTACATATTTCTACTACCATTATTTTTGAATCATCTGAAGGGCATAAAATAAATGCTTTAAAATTGTTTGCCATTATTTTAGGCTTTGTGTTGGGGGTGTTTTTAGGGTGATTTTAGTTGAAAATCTTTCCAATAGTTTTAAAAATAATTTTAAAGTCGGTAGAGAGGTTTTTGTCTTTAATATATTTTAAGTTGAGTTTTAGCTTAGCAGGCATAACTACTTCAATATATTCCTTGTCAGGGTTATCCGCTTTACCTAAAATGGTTTGTTCATCAAAATATTCAATAGAGGCATAGTCTGATAAGCCAGGTTTTACTGTGAGTACCTTTTTTTGTTCATCAGTATATAAATCCACATATTTTTTTACCTCAGGTCGTGGACCAACCACACTCATTTCGCCTTTTAAGATATTTATAAGTTGAGGTAACTCATCAATTTTATATTTTCTAATAAACCGACCTACTTTAGTAATTCGGTTGTCATTTCCAATGGTAATTTGCCCTTGTTTATCACTATTTGGACGCATAGAACGGAATTTGTATAAACCAAACTCTTTTCCGTTTTTACCTATTCTTTTTTGTTTGTAAAACATTCCGCCTTTACTATCAAGTATAATCCATAAACCAATAATTAAAAATAGAGGCAATAAAATAATTAAACCCAATAAGGCGGCAAAAAAATCAAATATCCGTTTAATAATGTTGTACATTAGTAAATTGGTGGATATTCACTAGGGTTGTTTTCATTCATTAATTCGTAAACGGCATCAAAAATGGTTTCAATGCTAGGTTTAGAAAAATAATCACCATCTGTACCGTAAGCAGGTCTATGATTTTTAGCAGAAACGGTCACAGGTTCACTATCTAAATGATAATAACCTTTTTGTTTAACTAAAATTTGATCGAGTAAAAAAGCAGTAGCTCCACTCTCACAATCCTCATCTACAATAACTAGTTTGTTTGTTTTTTTTAGCGATTCAGATACTATTCCGTTGATGTCAAAAGGAATTAAAGTTTGAGCATCAATTAACTCAACCGAAATGCCAACTTGAGCTAATTCTTGAACAGCTTTTGTGCATAAATTAAATGTTGAACCATAAGATACCAATGTAACATCTGTACCTTCTTGAGTAATTTCAGGTAGGCCAAGAGGTTCACAAAACTCTCCAAAATTTGTAGGTTTTTTCTCTTTAATTCTGTAACCGTTTAAAGGCTCAATGACTAATGCAGGGTCATCAGATTTTAATAAAGTATTATAAAAGCCAGCAGCTTTTGTCATGTTACGTGGCACACACATGTAAACACCTTTAATAGCGTTGAGTATCATTCCCATTGGAGAGCCAGAATGCCAAATCCCTTCTAAACGGTGTCCACGTGTTCTTACAATTAATGGTGCTTTTTGTCCACCTTTAGTTCTGTATTGTACAGTGGCCAAATCATCTGACATGACTTGTAAACCGTAAAGTAAATAATCTAAATATTGTATTTCGGCAATGGGTCTTAAACCACGCATAGCCATTCCAATTCCTTGTCCAATAATGGTCGCTTCTCTAATTCCTGTATCGGACACACGCAACTCTCCAAATTTTTCTTGCATACCTTCCATTGATTGATTAACACCGCCAATCTTTCCAGTATCTTCTCCAAAAGTAAGTACTTCAGGGTATTTAGTAAACAAGGCATCAAAATTATCTCTTAAAATTAATCTTCCATCAACTACTTCATCTCCATTGTAAGTTGGTTCAATGCGTTCAACGTTAAGGGCAGACCATTGAGATTGAGAATATAAATGTGAAGAGTATCTGTCCCAATTGGATTTTTCAGATTGTTTTAACCAGTTAATTAAAGCCGTTTTACTTGGTGATGATTCTTCACGCATATAGCGTAATCCTTTTTTTGCAGCAGAAATAACCACTTTTCTTATTGGGTCCATTTCAGCTTTTAAATCATCAGCAATTTTTTGAATAAAAGTACCGTTAGTACTCTCTTTTGCCATTTGATTAAGTAAATCTAAAACGGTTTGAACATCTTGATTTAAATCAGCTAAAAATTCGTTCCAAGCTTCACGTTTTTGTTGAGAGACGTGTTTTTTGGCTTCTTTTTCTATTTCAGCTAATTCCTCAGCTGTTGCAATTTCAGAATTAATAATAAATTCTTTAAATTTTTCAATTGAATCATATTCAGACTCCCATTTTAAACGGTCTTCAGATTTATAACGTTCATGTGAACCACTAGTAGAATGTCCTTGAGGTTGGTTAACTTCTACAACATGAATTAAAACAGGTTGATGTTCTTCTCTACACAATTTAATGGCTTTTTCGTAGGTTTCTACCAAAGCAGGATAATCCCAACCTTTGACTTTAAAAATTTCGTATCCGGGCTGGTCTTTTGTGCGTTGCATACCAGCTAAGGCTTCAGAAATGCTATCTTTTGTGGTTTGATATTTACGTTGAACAGAAATACCAAAACCATCATCCCAAACAGACATGGCAAAAGGTATTTGTAATACACCTGCGGCGTTAATTGATTCCCAAAAAGGACCTTCAGATGTGCTTGCATCACCTATTGTTCCAAAAGCCACTTCATTTCCTTTGTTAGAAAAAGTTGAAAAGCTATGTAAATCTTTATTTTCTTTAAAAATTTTAGAGGCAAGTGCTAAACCCACTAATCTAGGCATTTGACCAGCAGTAGGAGATATATCGGCAGAACTATTTTTTTGTTCCATTAAATTTTTCCAACTGCCATCATCATTTAAACTACGGGTTGCAAAATGCCCTCCCATTTGACGACCACCAGAGGCAGGTTCTTTTTCTACATCAGTATGAGCGTAAAGGGCAGCAAAATATTCTTTAACAGTTAAAGCACCAATTGCCATCATAAAGGTTTGGTCACGGTAATACCCCGAACGCCAATCGCCATTTTTAAATTGTTTAGCCATTGCCAATTGAGCCACTTCTTTTCCGTCTCCAAAAATTCCAAATTTTGCTTTTCCAGACAATACTTCTCGTCTCCCCATTAAAGATGTCTCTCTAGAAATGCGTGCTAATCTAAAATCATTTAAAACCTCAGCCTTAAATTTTGAATCTATAGTTTCTAAAACTGTTTCTTTTGCCTGTGCCATAAGTCTGTTAATTTTGCGAGCATAAAGGTAGTTATTTTTCAGTAATTTTTAAATATAATTGTTAAATTTATCATATAATTAACAGTTGTGTTGAAATATATCTTACTTTTGTTTTTGTAGTTTCAAAAACTCTATGGAAAAAAAACTAGAAAACGATAAAAAATTTGCCGTTAACCTGTTAATGATATTTTCATCAATAATTGGTGGAATATTTTTTATGTTTTCAGTTTCAATTTTTTTTAATTTAGGCACGTTTAATTTAGCGTCTTTTATTACTTTACTGAGTAGTTTTGTCAGTTTTTTATCAGTTTATTTAGCTTTTAAAAAGAAATATAATTTTAGTAAATTTATTATTGTATTATTTCCACCCTATGCATTAACTATAACAAGTGTAATTGTAAAAATAAACTTTCCTGAATTTAATAATGTTTATACTTATTTAACCCCAAAAATATTTTGTATTATTTATTTAATGGCACCAATTATATTTTTTGGAGTGAGGCAAAAGAAAAAACTAATCTTATCTTTTATATTATTATCTCCAACCGTACTTTTGTTTGATTATTTTCATCAAAAATTTGGTATTGTTATAGGTCAAATACCCTATGTTCATCATTTTTATCCTTTGTTTGTGGGGATGATTTTATTATTCTATTTTTTGGCGTTAGCATCATTGTTATTTTTTCAAAAAGGGAATATTATCTTTAGAAAAAAAATTGAACAACAAAAACAGGTGATTGAAGATGATAAAAAAGAGTTAGCATTTTTAGTTCAACAAAACAACTTAATTACCGCTAACATTAAAGATTTTGTATGGATGTTTGATTTAGAAATGAAAGTTAACTATGTAAGTCCATCTTGTTATGATTTTACTGGATATACTAAAGAAGAATTAATGCAAATAGATTTTTCTGTTTTACATTCTTTAAATTCTTACCAAAAGATAAAGCATTTAATTTCAACGGCTTTAAAAAACAATACTACAGGAAATGAAACTGTAACAGAAATAGAATACATTAAAAAAGATGGAACAGTGTTTATTGCTGAAGTAATTGGAAAATCTATTTTTGATGAATATGGTAAAAAAAATGCCATAGTTGGTGTGTCAAGAGATATAACAATACGTAAAGAACAAGAGCAGATTGTTTTATTTCAGTCTAATCTGTACAAAATATTAGATATAACCTCACAAAATAAAAAATTACCTTTTGTTTTACAAGAAGTTTTAGAACAATTATTAAATATTAAAGATTTAAATATTCAACAAAAGGGGTTAATCTTTTTAACAAATGATGAGGGGGAATTGGAAATTGCTGCACATAAAAATGTTGGGGTACTAACAGAGATGTGTTCAACCATTAAAAAAGGACAGTGTTTGTGTGGAATTGTATTAGAGCAAAAAGAAAAATTATTTTGTAATAGTGTAGGTCATACGCACACTATTGTTCCCCCAGGAATGAAACCTCACGGACATTATGTTGTTCCTATTAAGAAAAATGATGAAGTGCTTGGCGTAATTAATATTTATATTAAGCAAGGGGTTAAAAAAGATGAAAAAATAGAACAATTTTTAGAGGCAGTAGCAGACGTATTAGCTAAACGAATTATAGCAGAAAAAGCAAAAGAAAAAATTAAACTAGACAGTATAATCATTAAACAAAAAGAAAAACAATTACGTTCTACATTGCAAGAGTTAAATGAAAGTATTTCTTACGCAGAGTTTTTACAACGTTCTTTAATTCCAAATCAAGACACCATTAATAGGTTTTTTAAAGAAAGTAGTGTGTTGTTTTTACCAAAAGATAAAGTGAGTGGAGATTTTTATTTTGCACATCAAATTGATGATAATTTATATTTTGGAGTAGGAGATTGTACAGGACATGGAATACCAGGTAGTTTTTTAGCTGCTATGTCTATAGAGGCTGTAAAGTATATTGTTGAAACAAGTAATGGTCAAACCCCTGAAAAGTTATTAAATAATTTAAGAGATGTAGCTAAAAATAGATTTTCAATAAACCTTCAAGATAAGCGTACAGATTCAATGGATGCAGCCATGTGTATGTATAACTTAAAAACAGATGAGCTTTATTATTCAGGTGGATTTATGAATTTATTCATAGTAAGAAATAACACTGAAATTATTGAGTATAAGGCCACTAAATGTCCGATAGGTTCCTATCCTGTTGAAAAAGATTTTGAATTACAATATTTAGATTTAATTGAAGGAGATGTATTGTACATAGCTTCTGATGGTTATGTAGATCAGTTTGGAATTGATAAATCTGGAGATAAAACTAAGCCTACAAAATTTAAGCGTAAGCGGTTTAAAGAGTTATTAATTAAAATTTCTCATTTACCTAGTGATGAACAAGTAAAAGAATTAGAAAAAACTTTAATAGATTGGCGTGGAGATATTGATCAAATTGATGATGTAACTATTTTTATTGCGAAACATTAATTTTTAGCTTTAAAAACTGGTACTGCCGAGCAAGGCTCACCAAACATTAAACTTTTTACAACAGGAATTAATAATTTTGTTAATTCAATATAAGCTTTTGTAGGGTTAGGAATATTTGAGCAACCTTTAACCATTACTCTAGCATCTTTAAGCTTATTGGTGTCAATTTTAGATAAATTATCAAAAAACAATTGAGTTGTAACTTCATTTTTATTTCCATAAAAAACAGTAGCATTTACGCTTAAAAGCTGAGAGGTAATTAACATAAAAGCCCAAGCAGGAATAATGGCATCTACTGAACAAAACACTCCAACGGTTTGGTTGTTAAATGTGTTCCAATCATAGTTTTTTACAAAACTTCTAAATTCTTTTTCTTTAACTATTTGTTGTTGCCATAAAGCTTGTTTAATATCAAATAAAACAAGCTCATTTTTTGGTAAATAATCACTTAAATCTATTTGAACAATATTGGCTTTAGCCACTTTATTTACAAT
>CAYQRJ010000142.1:0-6935 GCA_964419855.1 uncultured Crocinitomix sp. | reverse complement strand
TTAAAACGAACAACAAGTAGCTTAATAATTTGATTTATTATGTTTTAACTAAAAAATAATAATATAGTGATGAATTTTTGCGGTTAAATGATATAATTTGTCGCTTTAAATACATAAAACATACATTTTGCCTATTGATTAACATCTAAAATAAAAAAAAATTGTACCTTCATAGATGAAATGAAAATCCTACGTAAAATATTAGATTGGCTTAGTTTTTTTCCGCTTCAATTGTTATTGGCGCATTTAAGAAAAAATCAATTATTATTGTTAGTCTGGGTAGTGTTGTTTGGATTTATAACAAAATCTATTGGAAGTAAATTTGGAGTACCTTACTTGTTTTTAAGTCCAGAGTATTTACATCACGTTAATTGGTTGGCGTTTTTTATTTTGGGAGTTTCTTTAGGTGGGTTTTATATGGCTTTTCATCTTTACAGTTATTTAATAATTGGTCCAAGATTTCCTTTTATCGCTTCTTTATACCGCCCATTTTATAAGTTTTGTATTAATAATTCGCTTTTACCAATGCTCTTTTACATTTTGTTAATTACTAATATTTATGATGTTCAAATCAATGAAGAATTAGTTGAACCGAAAACTGCTCTTATAGATATTTTTTCCTTAACCATAGGTATTGTATCTTTTATTCTTTTTTCTATGCTTTATTTTTTTACCACTAATAAAGGTGGCGAAGGAATGTTTAAACGAATGCAAAACACACCTACAGGTGTAAAATCAATTTTTCAAAAAACACATACCTACATTAAGCTTACCATTTCTGAAGAGCAACAACCTCAATATTATATGAAATCGCCATTTAAAATAAAACACAGTCGCAGTGTTGATCATTATGATAAAGAGGTGTTAGATAAAGTATTTAAACAAAATTATTTTAACGCCACTCTATTTGAAATTATGGCAATCATCTCTTTTGTGTCTATTGGTTTGTTTCAAACTTATCAAGTATTTGTAATTCCTGCGGCAGCCAGTATGTTGTTGTTTTTTACTTTAATGATAATGATTGTTAGTTTCCTATATTCTTGGTTTAAAGGTTGGACAATTTTTATATTGTTAGGTGCTATTTTTTTAATTAATTATTTAGCTACTAAAACATCAATTATTGAAGCTAAAAACTTTGCTTACGGATTAGATTATTCAAAAACTGTAAAATATTCTTTAAAAGATATTAAACAAATTCAGTTTAATGAAAAAGAGATTGAAGAGGACAAACAAAAGCACATTGCCATTTTAAATCAATGGAAAAAAAAGGCGCAGAAAAGTCAGGGAAGTAAAAAACCTAAACTAATTTTTATTAATGTGTCGGGAGGTGGTTTAAGGGCTGCTATGTGGACATTTAAAGTGCTACAGTGTTTAGATGATGAAACCAATAATAATTTATTTAAAAGCTCTCACCTTATAACAGGTGCATCTGGAGGTATGATTGGCGCAGCTTATTATCGTGATGTGATGAGAGCTAAAAATAAAGGTATTTTATTAGAAAACGATTCTATTTTACTTAACAATATTTCAAAAGATTTATTAAATAAAGTGTCTTTTGCCTTAATTACCCACGATTTATTTATCCGCCACAAAAATGTATCGTTTAACGGACGTGTTTATAAAAAAGACAGAGGTTTCTTTTTTGAACAAGAATTAAATAGAAATACTAATGATTTAATGAACTATAAGTTGGCAGATTATCAATTAGATGAAAAAAAGAGTAACATACCATTAATGGTATTTTCGCCCACCATAATTAATGATGGCAGAAGAATGATTATTGCGCCCCAGCCTTATGGTTTTTTAAACGGAAAATATATTGAAAATAAAGACATAGGTCCAGAAAACGTAGAATTTATAAAACTGTTTAAAAATAATTCGCCTTTAGATGTTAGTTACAATTCTGTATTGAGAGCTAATGCTACTTTTCCTTATGTTTTACCTATGGTAAGTATGCCAACTCAACCCGAAATTGCATTAATGGATGCTGGGATTAGAGACAATTTTGGAATTAAAACTACCATAAGATACATTGACGCCCTCAAAGATTGGATAAAAGAAAATACATCAGGTATTGTGCTGATTCAAATAAGAGATATTGTTCAGGATTTTGAAAGAAAAGATAACTCAAAAATTTCATTAATAGATAAACTCATTAAACCAACCCTTAACTTTTACAGTAATTTTTTACAAGCTCAAGAGTTTAATGCCAGCGAATTGTTAGAACTAACTATCAATAATTCTATTCCCTTAGATGTAGTTACTTTTGCATTAAGAAATGCACCTGAAGACAACATCTCTTTAAGTTGGCATTTAACAAATCTTGAAAAACAAAAAATTAAACAAGCAATAAATAATCAAAATAACCAAAAAGAATTAAAAAAAATTATAGATTTGTTTTCTGTTGAATAAAAAAAAATGGGAGAAGAGAATAATATTTATAATGAAAATCAGCCTAAAAAGGATAATCCTAATTTAGTAGATGCTGACCCTACAAAAATTCATATTGAAAAAAATCCATCAACTTTAATTAGTAATTGGGTACATTTTTTAAAGCATATTTTATCAATAAAAGAAGGAGGTATTAAGTACCTTGAAGTGTTAAAAGACACCAAAGAGGGAATTGTTTTTAAAGGATACAATGTTTGGGTATTAGTTTTTTCAATTATTATTGCCTCTGTAGGGTTAAATGTTAATTCTACAGCAGTAATTATTGGAGCTATGCTTATCTCTCCATTAATGGGTCCTATAAAAGGAGTGGGCGTTGCCGTTGGTACAAATGATTTAGGATTGTTAAAAAGCTCCCTTCAAAACTGGGGCATAACAGTTGGAATTAGTTTAATCACTTCATTTTTTTATTTTTTAATTACCCCAATAGATCATTTAACTAATCAATTATTTTTAAGAACTGAACCCACATTTTTAGATGTAGTTATTGCATTTACAGGTGGTTTGGCAGGAATAATTGCTGCCGTTAAAGGTAAAAACGATACCGTAATTCCAGGGGTTGCCATTGCTACCGCTTTAATGCCTCCGCTTTGTACTGCTGGTTATGGTTTAGCAAGTGGTCAATGGAATTTCTTTTTTGGGGCTTCTTACTTATTTTTAATCAATTCTTTGCTAATTGCCTTTGCCACCATTATAGTGGTTAGATATTTACATTTTCCTAAAAAACAATATCTTGACCCTACAGTAGAAAAAAAAGTAAAAAATTATATTGTTATTTTTATGGTGGTGATGTTAGCGCCATCAGCCTATCTATTTTATAAAATGTCTAAACGTACCATTTACGAAAATAACGCTCAAACATTTATAACAGATGTCATTGAAAAAGGGAGCAATGGCAAAGTATCATCTTTTATTGGCTACACGCCTGACTCAACTTATATTGATGTGGATATTTCTGGTGGATATGCCAGTGATGATATGATTGCGTATTGGAATAAAAAGAAAAAAGATTATGACTTAGAACATACCAAAATTCACGTGTATCAAGGATCAGACATTTCTCATCTTGAAAACCAATTGGCTCAATTACAAAAAAATGGAATGTTTAACGAGCAGTTTATAAGTGTGATGTCTGAAAAAGATAAAAAAATTGAAGAACTCTCCAAAAAAATTGAAAATTTAAAAAATAATCAACAAATTAAAGACCCATTGGATTTTAAATACCTAATTAAATCTTTTAAAATTGATTATCCAGAATTTAAAGACATCAAAATTAATAGGTCTTTTGGTTTAAATAGTAAAGGTGTGCAAGATACCACTTATGTTTTGGTAGTAGAACTTAAACCAGACATCAATCCATCAATTATTCCTCAATTAAAAACAAAAATATCTAAACGTTTTAAATTTGAGCTGAAAGAAAAAACTAATGTTAAACAAGATTCTATACCTGTAATTATTTTTTAATGAAGTTTTTTTTTCTTTTAATACTATTATTGTTTTTCAGATGGTCTTTAGCTCAATCTAATAACCAAAGCGTTTTGCTAACCAACGGTTATAACAGAATAGGTTTCTACATTGAACCAGCTTTTAGGTTTAACATTAATAATCACAGAGGTAAAATGGGATTAAGGTATTATACATTTGATAATTTTTTTGAAAAAAACACCTTAGGTTTGTCTGTTGCTTACGATTATAAATTTGAAGGCAAAAACGATAGAACTTTTTTTTACACAGGCATTTCGGGTGCTTTTTTTAAAGAAAACAAAACATCAGCACAAGTTTATTTATCCGAAATAATGTTAACCAATGGTGTAGGGTTTAAATTTTTTAACCGATTTTCTTTTTTCTATCAATTAGGGTTAGGCGTAGCCATCAATAAATCTATACTAATAACCGTAGGAGAAACAACATCAAATCAATATTATAATTATGAAATGGCATTGGGGTTGGCTTATCATTTTAAGCATCAGTCTAAGTAATTGTTCTAAAAACAATTCAAAACCAAGCCTTGATGTGTTTGGTCATGCGGGTACATCTTTGCACCGTGACAGAGCGGTGTATCCTGCTAATTCATTAAAATCTATTAAATATGCCTTAGATGTGTTAGATGCTGATGGGGTTGAAATTGATGTGCAAATGACAAAAGATAGTGTATTGGTTTTATATCATGATGCTTATTTGAATCAAGCTTCAACTTTTGATGGTTGCATTAGCCAATATAGTTTTAAAGAGATTGAACACTTAAAATTGGATTACACTAATTACGAAATTGTTACATTACAAAAAGTATTAAGCTATATTCAGTCAAGGCAAAAAAGGGTGTATTTAGATGTTAAAACTTATGATTATTGTAAAGGGGAAAAAATTAGTCAGTCAACTTTTCAATACGCCCTTAACAAATCTGTAGAGCATTTAGATTCTAATTTTGTTAACACTAAAATTATTTTAGGAATGACGGATTTTCAGTTTTTAAATGATATTCAGTTTAATAATAAATGTTATGAAACTACAAATACAGCAGAAGGACTGCAAAAAGCAAACGATTATCAATTTAATAGCTTATTGTTTTTTAAACAGTTTGTAAGTAAAGATGATGCCATTCTATTAAATCAATCATCAGTATATTGGGGAATTATAGGCGTTAAAGATAAGTGGGTAATTGATGAGGTAGTAGAAAGACAACCAAAATTTATTATTTCTGACAACATTGCCAGAACTAAAAAAGTAACTGAATAATTATGGCTAAAAAGAAAAAAAGAAGAATAGAGGTGTTTTCATCTGAATATGATGAAAATGATTTTGAAAATGAGCAAGACACCTTGCCACCTCAGCAACAAAATTTAAAAGTATTGATAGACCGAAAACAACGAAAAGGCAAAGAAGTAACACTTGTTACTGGATTTGTTGGTACAACTGATGACTTAAAATTATTAGGTAAACTTTTAAAATCAAAATGTGGAGTTGGAGGCACTGTAAAAGATGGAGAAATAATTATTCAGGGTAACCATTTTAATAAAGTTTACAACCTATTATTAGCAGAAAATTATAAGGTTAAAAAAGTTGGAGGAGGATAAGTAAGGAAACAAAAATGCCTCAACTTTAGCTTATTAAAACTTGGTGTATTACCAACGTTAACCCTATGAAAAGAAAATGTGTTTTATTCTTGCTAAGTTGAGGCACTGCAAAGATAATATCTTTTTACATTAAAATGCAATTTTTTTTTCAAAAATTTTGTTAAAAATTTAATTTTAATTTAAAGCAATATTATTTTTTAGCTTTCATTTTTTTATACTTTTTACGTAAAAAGTATAAAATACTTCCAAAAACAATTATAAAAGGCCAAATATAAAGCAATCCAATTAAAAATGCTAAAATAGCATTCCATCCAGTACTTAACGCTTTACCTGCTTTCTCCCAAAAACTCCAACCTGTTTCTTGATATTGTTTATACTTAATGGTTTCTTGAACAAAAATTGGGTCTTGATATAATTCTATTTGAATAGAGCTTAAGCTTACTTTGTTTTGCAAGTATTTTAAACGCCCTTCAACCACTTCAATCTCTTCTCTTATTACTCTTATTTTTTCTTCAGCTGTTAAAATTTCACTCACTGTTTTAGCTTTAGATCTTAATATCTCAATGTACCTTTTTTCTACTTCTTTTTTGGTTTTTAAACGGGTTTCCAAATCATAATATTCTTCTGTGACATCTTGGGCATCAATCCTTACATAGTCTTCCGAAACAGCAATTCCTTTCATACCAGAAAGTACCTTTTGAAAATTTTGAGTGGGTACTCTGATATAAATAACATTTGAGGTAACTACTTCATATTCTTCAATTTTATAATCTTCTGTTTTTTCAATTGTTTGATAATAATTTTTTGTAGATTGTAAATTTTCACTTGAAATATACCCTCCATTCATATCCACTAAATTGGCAATTTTGGTTGAAGCCATTTTTACATTATCTACCTTAATTTTTAAATCGGCAGTTTTAATAATTTTTGTATTATAAGTGTTTTTAGGATTAATATCTTCAGTATTTAGCTTATTGTTTGAGCTTTTTGGTACATTTCCTACATTAGCATTTGCCATTATAAAATCACTATTTTCAACTTCTGTTGGCGACATTTCATCAGCCCCATCCATTGTAGGACTTTCATTAGCTATATTTTGATGAGGTAAATAACTATTTTTTGTGCCTCCCTCAGAGCCACAAGAATTAAGAATTAATAATAATCCTAAAATGGAAATTGATAACTGTTTCATATTTTTTTGATTTATAATATACTACATCTATCAACAATAAAAGTTCAAACATATTGTGTTGATTAACACCTATGTCACTAAAAAATATTTTTTCGCCCTGTTGTTAACCCTAATAATAATCGCAAAAAATCATGGAATTAGCTTTGTTTAGATGTGATACCATAGTATTTCACCCCCTCAAATTTGGGTGTTATTAAATTGTACAATAAGTGTTTAATGGG
>CAYQRJ010000141.1:0-6967 GCA_964419855.1 uncultured Crocinitomix sp. | reverse complement strand
CGTATATTTGAAAAACAATGGGCGCACACAAATTATCATATCATTTTCCATTTTTACGGCGTTATAAAGACATTGGAATATATATAAAAACCTTTCTATTTTAAAAAAAAGATTAAAAAATAATCAAAAAAATGATTAAAATTTAATCTTTTTTATATATTTGCAACAGGCAATGAAGTAAAATATATTAATTATGTTAGTAAAAACGTACGGTTGTGCAGTATATGGAATAGAAGCAATACCAATAACAGTTGAAACAAATATTGATAAAGGCATCAATTTTTTTATGGTTGGATTACCAGATAGTGCAGTAAAAGAATCTCATCAAAGAATTAAATCTGCCTTTGCAAATAATGATTTTAAATTTCCACGTAAGGAGATTACCATTAATATGGCACCGGCTGATATTCGTAAAGAAGGGTCGGCTTATGATTTAACCATAGCCGTTGGAATTTTGGCGGCAAGTGGAATCATTAATAATCCTAATGTAAGTGATTATGTGATTATGGGAGAGCTGTCATTAGATGGAAGTTTAAGAGGGATAAAAGGGGCGTTACCCATTGCGGTTAAGGCTAGAGATAGAGGTTTTAAAGGAGTGATTTTACCTAAACAAAATGCGCAAGAAGCCGCCATAGTTAATGATATTGAGGTAATAGGTGTTGATAATTTTAAAGATTTGGTGTTACATTTTAATGGTGAAAAATTAATAGAACCTGAAATTGTTGAAATTGATGAAGGACGATTACAGCAAAACTTAGATTACACCATAGATTTTGCTGATGTTAAAGGACAAGAAAATGTTAAACGTGCTATGGAAATAGCCGCAAGTGGTGGGCATAATATTTTATTGGTTGGGCCACCTGGTTCAGGTAAAACCATGTTGGCTAAAAGATTACCTACCATTTTACCTCCACTTACTTTAGGAGAAGCGATAGAAACCACTAAAATACATTCGGTAGCTGGATTAGTAGGAGCTAATAGTGGTTTAGTAACAACCAGACCATTTAGGTCACCGCACCATACAGTTAGTGATGTGGCTTTGGTTGGTGGAGGGTCAAATCCAAAACCAGGCGAAATTTCTCTTGCACATAATGGTATTTTATTTTTAGATGAGTTGCCTGAATATAAAAGACAAGTGTTAGAGGTGATGCGTCAGCCATTAGAGGATAGGGTAGTGACCATTTCAAGGGCAAAAATGACAGTTGAATACCCAGCAGGTTTTATGTTGGTGGCTTCAATGAATCCTTCTCCTTCTGGTAATTTTTATGACCCTAACGACCCAAATTCCGATCCAGAATATGTTGTAAAAAGGTATTTGAATAAAATATCTGGTCCATTAATGGATAGAATTGATTTGCATATTGAAGTGCCCGCAGTTAAATTTAATGAATTATCAGCAAAAAGTACGGGTGAAAAAAGTGAAATCATTAGAAAACGGGTATTAAAAGCAAGGCAAATTCAAGAAAAAAGATTCTCAGAATATGAAGGCATTCATCATAATGCACAAATGACAGCTAAATTATTAGAAAAATATTGTAAAATAGATGAAGCTGGAAAAACCATTTTAAAGTTGGCTATGGATAAAATGGGATTGTCGGCAAGGTCTTATGCTAGAATTCTTAAAGTAGCAAGAACAATAGCTGATTTAGACCGATCTGAAGCAATTTTGTCCAACCATTTAGCAGAAGCTATCCAATATCGTTCAATGGATAAACACGGTATGATGTAGTGCTTTTTTTTATAGATGAATATAATCTTTTTATCAATTAATAGTTAATAACTAAAAAAAAAGTTGTAATTTTTGCGTAAAATTTTGTTATATATTAGCAAAGTAAAAATATTTGCCTATGTCTAAAAGAAATATCCTAGTACCAGTTGACTTTACTTCAGCAGCTGTAACCGCTACCAACTACGCTATTAGTTTGGCTAAAGCTTTGAAAGCTGAGGTTAATTTATTGCACATAATAAAAGATGCTAAAGATAATAAAAAAGCTAAAGAAAAGTTTGAAAAATTTATACTTCAATTTAAAGATGCTGGAGTTAATATAAATACTCAAGTTAAAGTTGGAGATATTTTTACTGACATAGCAAGTGTGGCAGATGTTTTAAAAACATCAATTATTGTAATGGGAACTCATGGTGCAAAAGGTATGCAAAAAGTGTTTGGTAGTTTTGCTATTAAAGTAATTACAAGTACGCATGTGCCTTTTATTATTGTTCAAGATGGTAATAAGCATTTTACAACCAGTCAAATTGTGTTGCCTTTTGATACAACTAAAGAGAGCTTACAAATTGAGCAGGTAGTAACAGCCATTGCAAAGGAAACCAATTCTAAAGTTTACCTAACAACAGAAAAATATGTTGATTCCGCACTTAAAATTAAATCTTCTGTGCATTACGGTGTAATATCTAAGCAGTTTAAAGAAGAAGGCGTGCCTTACGAAATGGATTATATTCCAAAACTTAGTGCTAAAGAAATTGTAAAGTTTGCTAAAAATAAACAAGCCGATTTAATAGCCATTTCTTATTATAATAACAGTGTTATATCTTTTGATAGATTTTTTCAAGATTTGATTACTAATGATGCTAAAATGCCTGTAATAATTATTAACTCTAAAGAAGCTGGTAACTATTTCTTTTAATCATCTTATTATTATTAATTAAACAAAAAAAGACAACATTAAACGTTGTCTTTTTTTTATTGGTTATTTTTTGTGTTTAATGTGAATCATTCAAATGCTTAACTTTTTCATTCTCTTTTTCTTCTTCATCTCTCGGAAAAAGTTTTACGTCATTTTTATGTCCTTGTAACCGGTCTAAAATTTCCTCAAGTTGAGCTATAGATATTTGTTTGTATAAAATTTTATTGTTTTTATCTAATAAAAATATCCTAGGTGTTGAATAAATGTCATAAGTATTGGTGTAATTTAAACTTTCAATATTGGTATATCTTGGAATAAATAATCTAGGATTTTCTTGCGCTTGATTAAAAACATTTTTGGTTAATCCAATATTTGTAAAAGTTAAGTTTTTATCTACAATAAATTTTTTCCAAGCTTCAAAATCATCACCAGTTGCTTTACCAATTCCAATAACAGCAACTCCTCTGTCTTTTAATTTTTGTTCATAAAGTTTTTGCAATTTAGGAGTTGTTTTTTTACAATGTCCACAATTAGGATCCCAAAAATATAATACTTTATATTCTCCAGGTACTTTATAAATATCAATCCAATTTCTTTCTGTTGAATCGGGTAATATTAATCTAGGTGCATACGCTCCAATTAATAAAGGTCTAAGTTTATCGGCTCTTTCGCATATTTTTGTTAAGTTTTCATCATTCATCCAAAATGCTCTACTATGTTCCTTAGGACAGTAGTAAGTGTCTGCCATGTGAACAAATATTCTATCCATCCCCATAATATCAGAACGCTCGTATTTGTTTGTTACAAAGTGAACAATATATTTAAATACTTCAGAACTATCTTTAGTTTTAGCAATTAATCTGTCTGCATAATTGTTTACAGAATCTGGAATTTGTATCATAACTTGGTTAGAAAAATATTTCTCTAATTTATTGTGAAAAATGGGGGTGTGTATAATATTGTCATCAGTTAAATCTACATTGTCCCAATAGTGTTCAATGTTGTAGTTATATACATAAAAAGAATCTGTAATCACTCCATTTTCATCTCTTGGAGCAGAAGGTAAATCAATATCTGTTGACATTTTAATCATTTTTCCAACAAATAAATTAGGATTGTTTTTTGCAATTTCTTTTTGATAATTAACTACTTTTTCATTTAATTTTTTAATATCATCAGCAATTTTTTTCTTTTTGGCTTCATCCTTTTCTTCAGACCATGCTTTATTTAATTTATTAATTTCTTTTCTGTTGTTAGACATAAAATTAATGTAATCGTAAAAAATTTTGTTGTTTTTAGATTTGTTAACCACCATCCCTTCAATTAATTTATTTTGATCGGTAACAGACATGTCAACCTTTTCATTGTCTATAATAAATTCAAAGTACTTTTGACCAGGTAAAATAACAGCATAAACGCCTGAAGGATGTTTTGAAGCGTCAAATTTTAAGATACCGTTTTTGGCTACAGCAGTATCGGCATAATACATTTTTTTACCATAATATTTAGCCATGTAAACGGTTGTATCTTTTAATCCCTTTACATTAAATTTGATATCTTGAGCTTTTAACGATAAGCCACTCATTAAAAAGATAATTGTAATTAAAAGTATTTTTTTCATAATTTGTGTTTTGTTTAATAAACGTTGATATTTATTTAAAGTAATTCTTTTAACAAAAAATTAACAAGATTAAATTTTGTATAATGCTTTTTTAAGGCTCACAAAATTAAAAATAATGAACAATAAAAACATTATCAGACCCATAAAAAATGTTAACAATATTTGATATTGTCCTATTTCCATTCCGCTACTTGTTATTATTGGATTAATAACTAAAAATTTAATACCAATTGTAATTAAAATTGATAATGCAGTAATTATACCAAACATCTTAATTAAATAACTCATCATTACTTTTGTGATGACGCTTGGTAAATAGCCAATTAAAAACAAACGTTTAATCTCTTTTTTTGAGCGATTAATAACTAATAAATTATATTGAATGACATTAAATACTGAAAGTATTACAATAATTAAAGCCAAAATGATAAAAATAGAAATAATAACTTGAAGCGTAGTTTTAATTTTAGACATCATTAAATCTTGTTCATTAATATCTAAATTCATGTCGCTCATCAATTCTTCTAATCGATTAAAACTCCCATCTTTAATGCTTATAAAAAGTCGTTGAGGATTTTGAACAGATGAGATTCCATAAGTAGCATTGGCATAATCTAAAAAACTTTCTGGGACTAAAATTGAACTGATTTTATGAGATAAACCAACAACTTTGCCTGTAAAACTCCCATGTTTGCCATTTCCTTTTAAATCTATTTTCATTCTAGCAGATGACAATAATTCTTCAGATACTTGTGGTAAGCCTTGACTTTGAGCAATGCCGTAATTAAAAAGCAATAAAAATTGTCGTGGTAAAATAATGGGAACATATTTGGTGTTTTTATCCCATTTCCAATCCGTTTCAACATCTATAAACTTATCAGGCACCGATTGAAAAAACATATCTGAATAAAAAGGAGGTAAGCCATCACCAGGATATTCAGAAATACCAACCGAACATGACGCAGATTTAAAAGGAGCAACTTCTGTAATAAAATCATTTGATTTAATGGTTTCTATGTCATCATTTGTAAATTCAGTGTCATTTAACCCCAAAGCCGTAAATTTGGTAACTTTTTTTTGAATAATGATTTGATTATCTTTAAACATTTCATCATTTTCACCATTAAAAAAAGCTAAATCATTTAATAATAAAACACTTAAAATTAATGTGGTCATTCCTATAAGTGATACCACAAAAGCAAACAATAACTGAAAATTAATTTTTTGCCTATTTAACTGTTGAAATAGTATTTTTTTTATTAAAATCATAAAAATAATTCCTTTTCGTAATTTATAGAGTGGGCATTGTTTAAAGATGTTAGAATAAAACCTGCGTGATTTAATTTAACTTCATCCTCAATCATTTCAATCATTATGCTTTGATTATCAATATCTAAATGACTAAAAGGTTCGTCAAGCAATAACAGCTCAAAAGGTTGAGCCAGTGCTCTAATAATAGCAACCCTTTGCTTTTGACCATAAGATAAATGTCCAGCTTTTTTATTTATTTCATTTTTAAGCCCAGCTTTTACAATGTAATCTTTAATTTTTTTATCAGAAAAGTGTTGAGTGAGTTTGTTTTTTACAATGATATTTTCCTCAACAGTTAAATTTTCAAATAACTTTAAATCTTGATAAATAGTTGAAATTTTTGTTTGTCTTAAAGTAATCCATTCAGTTAAAGATAATGTTTTAATTGATGTTTTATCAAATAAAATATCTCCATTAAAATCATGCCTAACTCCACTTAAAAAGCTAATTAAAGTAGATTTACCTTTTCCACTTACAGCGTTTAAAATTATTTTTTGATGACTATTAATTTCAATTTTATTACCCCAAACAGAGTTTTTGCTTATAGGATTATCTGCCAACGGTTCAGGAATAACGTTTAATAATTGAATTTGCATATATAATTAGTATTCAAAAATGTTGCCAATATAGTTAATTAGGTTGATAAAGCATTTCGGTGTGAGGAATATTATCTTCTAAATAGGTTTTTCCTGTTGATTCAAACCCAAATTTTGTATAAAATTTTTCAAGATGAGATTGAGCCGAAATCCTAACATTTTCAGTAGGGTAATTGCATTTTATAAACGCCATACACTGTTGCATTAATTCAATACCAATTTTTTGATGTCTAACAGAAATATGAGTAGCAACTCTACCAATAGAAAGTTCTTTATACGAAATACCTTTTGGTAATATTCTGGCAATTGCAACAATTTTATCATTTTTATCAACTCCAAATACATGAATGGCTTTTTTATCTTTCCCGTCTAATTCAGCATAAGGACAATTTTGCTCCACTACAAATACATTAATTCTTAAAGCTATAATGTCATGAAATTCATTTGTTGTTAGTTGGTTATATTTTTTTATGTAGTATTTGATATTCATTTTTTAACTTTACGTTGATGCTAAAATTACATTTAAAATGCTAATTTTAACATTTTATTAAGAAAAAAGTATATTTAAAATAAAAAATAATTGTATATTTGTAGCAATTAATAACAAAAAAATATAAAAATTATGAAAAAAATTTTACTTTCTGCAGTAGCTTTATTAAGTATTACTGCTGTAACAGCTCAAATTGATATAGCTGTATCATTAGACAATTACACAAATGGAGATGTAATTACAACAGGAGATTCATTAAATATGGATTTTACATTAACTAATAATGGAGCAGATATTGCACAGGGAG
>CAYQRJ010000140.1:0-7112 GCA_964419855.1 uncultured Crocinitomix sp. | reverse complement strand
CTGCTTCCTTTTTAGGATTTTGAGTATCCAAGGTGTACCATCTCACTTTTTCGAGTGCAATATCCACATGGTCGGTTGTGTAAAACCAACCTCTCCAAAACCAATCTAAATCAATACCAGAAGCATCTTCAATGGTTCTAAAAAAATCGGCAGGTGTAGGGTGTTTAAACATCCACCTTTGTGCATAAACTTTAAAAGCATAATCAAATAATTCTCGTCCAACAACAGTTTCTCTTAAAATATTTAAAGCAGTTGCTGGTTTGCCGTAAGCATTATTTCCAAATTGTAATAATGATTCTGAGTTGGTCATTATTGGCACCATGGTTGAATTATCTCCTTTCATATAATCAACAATTAAATGAGCAGGCCCTCTACGAGAAGGATAATCTCTTTGCCATTCTTGCTCGGTTAAATATTGTAAATAAGTATTTAAACCTTCATCCATCCATGTCCATTGACGTTCATCAGAGTTAACAATCATTGGAAAATAATTGTGTCCAACCTCATGAATAATTACCGAGTGCATACCATATTTTGTTCTTTCAGAGTAAGTGCCATCTGCATTAGGGCGACCTCCATTAAAACAAATCATTGGGTATTCCATTCCTATCCATTTTGTATGTACCGATATAGCAACAGGGTAAGGATAATCAAAAGTGTGTTTTGAATACGTTTTTAAGGTTTGAGCCACTAATCTGGTTGAGTACTTATCCCATAATGGCATACCTTCTTTTGGATAAAAAGACATAGCCATAACATTTTTAGTTTCTTGTTTTACCACTTGAGCATCCCAAATAAATTTACGAGATGAAGCAAAGGCAAAATCTCTAACATTTTTAGCTTTAAAATGCCATGTTTTAGTTGATTTTACTTTGTTTTTTTCTGTTTCTTTGGCTTCATCAGGTGTAACTATAAATATTGGCGTATCCGATTCTTTTGCTTGTTCTAATCTTTTGCGTTGAGTAGATGTTAATACTTTGTTTCCGTTTTGTAATTCACCTGTTGCAGCCACTATGTGGTCGGCAGGAACGGTAATTTGAACATCAAAATCGCCAAAAGTAAGGGTAAATTCGCCATTACCTAAAAACTGCTTATTTTGCCATCCTTCAACGTCATTATACACACACATTCGGGGATAAAATTGAGCAATCGTGTAAATGTAGTTATCTTCCTCTGGAAAATACTCTAAGCCAGAACGTCCACCTATTTTTATGCGGTCGTTGATATTATACCACCATTTAATTTTAAATGAATAAGATTGTCCTGGAGCTAATGGTTTAGCCAAATCAACTCTCATCATAGTTTTTACTATGGTGTGAGGTAAATCTTTATTTGAAGCATCTTTAACGTAGTCAATTTTAAAACCTCCGTCAAAATTCTTTTGATTAAAATATCTTTCTAATGCACCAGGATACGAAAAACTTTCAATGGTTGATGTGGCTGTTAGTTTAGTGTCAGAATCTTGAGCACGCATATTTTGGTCAAGTTGCACCCATAAATAAGTTAAAGGGTCGGGAGAATTGTTAAAATAGGTAATGGTTTCTTCTCCTCTTATGATTTGTTTTTCATCATCAAGTTCTAATTTAATGTTATAGTTAGCCTTTTGTTGATAGTACTTGTAACCTGGCGCACCTGCCGCATTTCTGTAAACATTGGGCGTGGCTAACTCTTCTTTTAACTGTTTAAATTTATTGGTGTTTTGCGCTAAAGACACAAAAAACATCATTAAAAAACTTCCAAAAAATAATATTCTCATTATTGTATAAATTTATTTATGCGTAATATTCATTTTGGGGTTTGAAGATATCAAAGTTACACTTTTTGTTTGATTTGCATATTTATAATGAATAATATTTTGCTGTTTGGGAAACATTTCAAATAAAAAGGTGTTTGTTACTACTATATTTTTTGGGTTTATAATGTTTGAAAATGTAAAATAAAAATACAAATCATCCCTTACTGTAACTTCTTTTCCTACATAAGTAAAAGTGGTCAATTTTTTCTCAGACCAAACTTTAAAGTGAGTTTTAACATAGTTTTGAATAAATAAACCTATTTTGCTTGAATCAGGGATGTTTTCAATGTGATATTCTTTTTTAAAATGATGTTCTAAAACGTGTTCAAAATCGTGAGCAGTTAGTTTTAAAGATACTTCAATTTGTTTAGTTTTTGAATTGTATTCCATATTAGCAATAGATACATAAGTTTTGTGTGCCATTACTTGATTGGTAGATAAAAATGTAAGAATAACAATAAGTAAAGTTTTCATTATTTATATAGTTTTTAATCGCTACAAAGATAATCAATTATTCTTATTCACTTATTACTGATAATCTGGGAGTGATTACCTTTAAAGATTGAGGCAAAATTTCAATTTTAAAAATAGGGGTGTTGTTGATTAACGGTTCGCCATCAATATGATAAATGGGGGTTGGTTGACCAATCACCTCAACTTGATAAGATTCTGACACATTAAAACTGCTAAAATATTTTGATTTTATAATTTGACGGCTAAAAATTTGTTTACCTAATTTAAAAACATCTTTAAATTTGAATTTGTCTAAACTCACGTTTTCAAAAATTCCGTCTTGAATATTAGATAAAGGTGAAATAACAAATCCATTACCAAACTCTGATGAATTAGCCACACAAAACATAAACGATTCAAATTCTTTTACCTCATTATTTAAAGTAACTTTATAACTTAAAGGTTGATATTTTTTAAATTCTTTCCTAATCAATTTAGCATAGCTGATTAAGCCTCTTTTATGGTATTCGTCAAATTTTTTGGCTATATGAGCATCAAATCCAAACCCACAAGTACCTATAAAATATTTATCGTTAACTTTACCCGTATCAATAGTTGTTATTTGATATTGATTAATGGTTAAAAGCGCATTTTTAATTTTGTTAGGGATTTTTAAATGGTGCGACAATCCATTTCCAGAACCCGTTGGAATAATAGCCATTGCACATTCTGAATAAATTAAAGCACTGCCAACTTCATTAACCGTACCGTCTCCTCCAATGGCAACAATTACATTAAATTGGTGTTTGTTTTCTGATGCTAATTGATGAGCGTGATGACGGTATTGTGTGTACTCTATTTGATAGTCAAACTTATTTTTGTTTAAATATTTATCAATACATTTGGGTATAATTTTTTTCTTTCCAACACCCGAAATGGGGTTAATTAAAAACAATATTTTAATTTTTTCACTCATTAACCGTCATTGAGTTATTAATTAAATCTTTATGATAGGTTTGAATATAAGCTTTTAACATTATTTCTAATGATTTGGCTATTTCTATACGTTGTCCTAATCTGTTTGGGTCTAATAACTTGTCTTGTAAATCATATAATCCCAATGCTTTATCATTTAAAAAGGTTAATAAATGATTTTTACCAAACATTAAATATTTATTGTTAACATAAGAAGGGCTAAAACATTCCTCCGAAAAAATTGAATGACCATAGGCGTAAAATGCTTTATCGTATCCTATTATATCCAAAATAGTAGGCATAATATCTATTTGAGCCACTACTTTTTCATTTACGCCTTTAAAGGTAGTATCTGTTGGGTGAAAAAACACTAATGGAATGTGCATATTGCCCATATCCATAAAATATTCAGCTGTGCCACTTGCTGGTGTATGGTCGGCAGTGATGATAAAAAGGGTATTGTTGTACCAAGGTTGGGTTTTGGCATAAGCAAAAAATTGTTGCAAGGCGTAATCAGTATATTTAACAGAATTATGCATAGGCGTTTTGCCTCCTACAAATTTATTTTTATATTTTTTAGGAATAGCATAAGGGGGATGAGAAGATAATGAAAAAATTGTAGTAAAAAATGGGGCTTTCATCTCTGTCATTTTATTTACCGACCATTTAAAAAATTCCTCATCATAAATTCCCCAAGTGCCATCAAAATCTTTATCATTATGGTACTCATTTCTGCCAAAATAATAATCAAATCCAACTTTTTTAGTAAACTGATCAAAATTCATAGACCCATTGGTTGCTCCGTGAAAAAATGCCGATTGATAATTTAATGTTTTTAAGTGTTTGGGCAAAGATTCTATTTGATTGGTGGCATAAATAGAGGTAATAAATTCTTGATCCATTAATTTAGGGATTGATGAAATAATTGAAGGCACTGCATCAATAGATTTTTTCCCGTTGGCATAGCAATTAGTAAACACCAACGACTGATGAATTAAAGAATCTAAAAAGGGCGTGTTTACCTCATTTGTACCATTAATTGATGCGATATACTCAACCGAAAAACTCTCTAACATAATAACCACAATGTTAGGTTGGTTTAATATTTTTTGGGTGTTATACTTCTTTACAGGATTAAAAATCTGCTTTAATTCATCATCCGTAAAATAATTTTTTTCTTTTAAGGCTTGTTTACCCCACGATTTAATAATAGTAAAGGTTGAGTTAAGGGCTAAACTAACGTTTTGGTCTTTTACATACTTGGTAATATTAATGGGTTCAATTGGACGTAAACCTATCCCCCTACCTAAAACTACAATAAGCACTGCCATTACTACAAACCAAATAGATTGTTTTAACCAAGAGGTGTTTTTAGAATCATCTTCAATTTTATCTATACGATTAAATAGTTTAAAAGCCAAAAACATTAATATAAAGGCAATAATAAATAAATACCAAAAGTCTTTAATAAATGAAGGTAATTGCTGCATAAAATCACTACCGTAAGACATCATTTTTAATGTAGAAATATTTGATCTTGATGATGAAAACTTAAAGTATTCAATATCTGCCAAATTCATTAATAATGCTAAGAACAAAAACACAAAAAACAAGAGTTTTAAAGTGATTTTAAACGGCTTTATGTCACGCCACTTATTAGGAAACAACTCTATAACCACTAAAGGTAAAAACACAATGGCAGTTGTTACTATATCAAATAAAAAACCAACCAAAAAATCCCAAACTCCCACTTGCGAAAAATGAGTGGAATTAAAAGCGTAGAACAAAACTCTACACAACGTAAACATCAATAAAAACACACTAAATTTTAGTGCAAATTTTTTAATATATTTGGGTATAAATTTCAATTGATAATTATTTACCAACAGTTACTCTTAACCAATAACTATACAGTTTACGGGTAGATGAGGTTAAATTTAAAGCGTATTTATAACGAACAGGCTCTTTTTGTCCCATTTTAATGGTGTAAGTTTTAATAATTTCATCTCTTGACAACACTACCTCAAACTCATCTCCAATATTTTTTTGAGAAATATAATAAGAGAATCTATCACTATTTACTCTAAAACCATCTACCGAAATAATTTCATCATTAACAGATATGCCATATTTTTCGGCGGCTGAGCCAGCAAATACATTGTTAACAATTAATCTACCACCTTGCATAGATGTTCTAACACCTAAAGATGGCACAGGTCCTTCAGATGTATTAACTATTTTAACCCCAACTCCACTAAAAAACTTAGGATAATCAACAGTTTTAGTGTCATAAACATAATCTTTAAAAAACCAGCTCATATCCTCACCTAAAAAATCATTTAATGTTTTAGCAAATTCTTGAGGGGTAAATCCAACATCATTTTTTTTATAAAAATCGGTATAAAGTTTTTGCATAAAGTCATCTAAAGATTTTTCTGCATTAGTTTTTTTAATAATGTATAAATCTAACATACAAGCTAAAATTTGTCCTTTAGAATAATAAGAAATAGTAGTGTTAATACTGTTTTCGTTATGGCGATAGGCTTTTATCCACGCATCATAAGATGAATGAGCAACAGGCTGCACTTTATTACCCGGTTGATTCTCTACATAATTAATAGTTCCAATAATTCTATTCATATAATCCTCTTTAGAATAAAAACCTGCTCTACGCAAAATTAATTCATCATAATAAGACGTAAATCCTTCCATTACCCATAATAAGTCGGTATAATTTTCATTGTCGTAATCAAATGGACCTAGTGCTTTGGGCCTTATACGTTTAACATTCCACAAATGAAAATACTCGTGAGCCACTAATGAAATAAACCCAAGGTAATTATCCTCATCATACGTCCATCTCTCCACCTCTAAAGTGGTAGATTTTTTGTGTTCTAAACCACCACTACCCACTGTTAAATTATGAATAATAAATAAATAGTCTTTGTTAGGATTTTCTTTAAACACATCCGTTTCGGCTTCAACTATTTTTGCCATATCTTTTTTAAGGCGTTCAATGTCATAATTTCCTTTTCCGTACATAGCAATGGTGTGTTTTACACCAGCTGCTTCAAATGTATATTCTTTTTGATTTCCAATTTCAATAGGCGAATCTACCAATTCATCATAATTAGAAAACAAATAGGTGTTTTTACCTTTTTTAGTTAATGAGGTAGATATTTTTTTAAAGGTTTTGCAAGGGGTGATTTTTAATTTCCCAGCCACATCCTTTGCACCATCAACATACATAAACATAGATGTACCATTAACGTAACCGTGAGAATCATCTAAAAAAGATGTTCTAACCGATAATTCAAAAGCATATACTTCATAATTAATTTCAACCTCTGTTGCACCGTTGGTAACAATGTGCCAAGTATTTTTTCTTGTTTTATACACCTCTAACGTTTTTCCGTTAGCTTTAGCTTTAACCAAATTAACCGATTTTGAAAATTCTCTTACCAAATAAGACCCAGGTGCCCAAACGGGCATTTTAATGTCAATGGCGTCATTTTTAATGTCGGACACCAACATTTTTACCTGAAAGTAATGAGCATTAGGGTTTTCCATTCCTAACTCGTAATTAACCGATAACGAAAATGCTTTTGTAACAAACAAAAACGCAAATATTAATATAGATGATTTTTTTAACATAATGTATTAAATTTTATCCAAAAGTATTAAATTTAATGATACTAATTTATATGCTCTTTAAATTATTATAACATTTTTTGATTTTTTATCATAGACAACCACCTTAAATTCAAAAAATATAATTTGTTTAAATAAAAAAAAATAACTAACTTTGTTTAACCGCAAAAATTCATGGAATTAGCTTTGTTTAGATGTGAAATTTTAAAATCCGTAGGAATACCATAGTATTTCAAGG
>CAYQRJ010000139.1:0-7123 GCA_964419855.1 uncultured Crocinitomix sp. | reverse complement strand
AAAATAATAGTTGGCCAAGCAGATTTCATATAATTCTATTTTATAAATAATGAATTTCGTGAGAAATGTCGCAAAAATGTCTAAACATTTCAAATACACCACAATATCTATTTACTGATAAATCAACCGCTTTTTCAATTTTATCTTTTTTGTAGTTTTTATCTTTAAAATAGTAATGAACTACCACTTTTTTATATACTTTGGGGTGTTCTTCTGTTAATTCTCCTTCAACCTCTATTTTAAATTCTTCTACTTCAGCGCGCATTTTTTTTAGTAAAGATGCCACATCCATTCCTGTACACCCTGATAAAGACACCAACATTAATTGCTTAGGTCTTAATCCCAAACCTTTTCCGCCAACAGCTTCATCAGCATCTAAAACTATATTTCCTCCCTCAGCATCTGCCACAAAATGCATATCACTTTGCCATTCGGTTACAATTTTATGTGTCATAATTCTTTTTTTGCACTAAAGTAATCATTTTACTTTCATCAAAAAATGATTTAATTCATTTTATAATGATAGCATACGTTTTTTAGTGATAAAAATTACATAAAATACAATAATTTTGAAAAAAACAAGTTGTCTAATTATATTATTATTTTTTAATAACCCTACTTATGAAGTTAATTTTCAGTTTTGTTTTTCTATTACTTTTATGGTCTTGTCGTAAAGATGATTATTCTAACGCCAATTTTGGATTTACTAAAACTTTTGGGGGCGATAATGATGAAGATGTCAAAAAAGTATTATTAATTGATAACAATATTTATATTTTTGGAACAACAAAAAGTTTTGGAGATGCTGGAGGCGATTTTTATCTACTTAAAACAGACACCTTAGGAACTCTTATTTACCAAAAACAATTTGAAAATCCTTTAGCAGAAACTGGTATTAATATGATTACAACCAATGACAATAATTTATTGTTAGTAGGCACATCAATTCAAAATAATAATAGAAACATAAAAGTTTTAAAGTGCGATTTGGAGGGAAACATTATTTGGCAGTCATTAATTGAAAAAAATTTTGATGAAAATATTGGTGGAGTAGTAGAAACCCTATCGGGTGATTTTTGTTTAGCAGCAACCAAAAAACAACCCAGTGGATTTAATGACATCTATTTAATTTGGCTTACTTCTGACGGAACTATTTTTAGAGAAAAAACTTATGGTGGAAATTTATCTGATGGGGCTATGGATATTTTAAATGTGAATGCGGATTTAATGGTTTTAGGTTACACAAATAGTTATGGTGCAGGGGGTCAAGATTTTATATTGCTCAAAATTAATAACCAAGGCGATTCTTTGTGGGCAAATACTTATGGCGGAAGTCAATATGAAGAAAGTCAAGAGTTTGTTCAATTAGATGATGGTAGTTTTATTATCAATGGACATTCATCTTCTACAGATCCAAATCACAATATGTTAACTGTAAAAACTAATGCAAATGGACAAGAAATATGGTCTAAAAATTTTGGTGGCAATCAACATGATGGAGGTGAAGCTATTTTACTTAGACCCAACGGACATATTATGTTAGTGGGAAGAAGCAGAAGTTTTGGTAACGGAGAAAGAAACATTTACTTAGTTGAAATTAATCAAAACGGAATGGTTTTATCTGAAAAAAGCATCTTAACCCCTTCTGATGATTGGGCAACAAGCATTACCGAACTTAATCATTATTATTACATTGTTGGAAAAACAAAACCTGTAAATTCAAACAAAACTGACGCATTTCTTTTAAAAATAAAAGTATAGTTGAATAACTTTTAAAAAACTGTTAATAAAACATCTGGTTTAATAATATCTATTAATTAATACTTGATTAATTTCGTTAATTCATTTAAAAAATACTTTAAAAAGTGGCAAAAACGGTAAAAAAAGTGGCAGAAACACCACTTATGAAACAATACAATCAGATAAAATCAAAATATCCTGATGCAATGTTGTTGTTTAGGGTGGGAGATTTTTATGAAACTTTTAGAGAAGATGCCGTACAAGCCTCAAAAATTTTAGGAATTGTTTTAACCAAGCGTAAAAACGGAACCGCCGCAGAAATTGCACTTGCTGGTTTTCCGCACCACTCCTTAGATACTTACCTGCCAAAGTTAGTACGTGCAGGTTTGCGTGTTGCCATTTGCGACCAGTTGGAAGACCCTAAAATGACAAAAAAAATTGTTAAACGTGGAGTTACTGAACTAGTAACACCTGGGGTATCTTATAACGATAAAGTATTAGAAGGCTCAAAAAACAACTTTTTAGCCGCTTTACACTTTTCAAAGCAATCTATTGGTGTGTCGTTTTTAGATGTATCAACAGGTGAGTTTTTAGTGGCAGAAGGTAATCAAGAATACATTGATAAATTAATTCAAGGATTTCAACCAGCCGAAATATTATTTGAAAAAAGTAAACAAAAATTGTATTCAGAATCATTTAGTGATAAAGCATATACTTATAAATTAGATGATTGGGTGTTTACTTATGATTATGCTGAAGAAAGTTTATTAAAACATTTTGAAGTTAAATCTTTAAAAGGCTTTGGAATTGATAAAATGCAAAATGGAATTATTGCCGCCTCTGCCATTTTACACTATTTATCAGAAACCCAACACGACAAAACTGCACACATTAAAAAAATTGCCAGAATTGATGAAGACAAATATGTTTGGTTAGATAGATTTACAGTTAGAAATTTAGAGTTATTATATTCTGCCAATGAAGATGCCACCACTTTAATTGATATTTTAGACAGAACTATCACTCCTCCGGGAAGTAGAATGTTAAAACGGTGGTTAATTTTACCTTTAAAAGAGGTGTCTTTAATTCAAGAGCGATTAGATATTGTAGATTATTTTTTAAATCAGCCTGATTTTAAAGAGATTATTGAATTTCAGCTTAACGAAATAGGAGATTTAGAAAGAATTATATCTAAAGTAGCAACTACTCGCATCAACCCAAAAGAAGTAGTACAACTTAAAAGGGCATTAACTGCTATTGAACCCATAAAACAAGCCTGTGAGTCGTCTAACCACCAAGCATTAAAACAATTGGGTGACTTACTTAATCCTTGTGATGCTTTACGCATAAGAATTGAAAATGAAATTAAACCTGAGCCTGCTATTGCTGTTGGTAAAGGCGAAATTATTGCTGATGGGGTTAATGCCGAGTTAGATGATTTACGTTCTATTTTAAAATCAGGTAAAGATTATTTAGAAAACTTTAAAAATAGAGAAATTGAACGCACAGGTATCCCGTCTTTAAAAGTAGCTTTTAATAATGTATTTGGTTATTATATTGAGGTAAGAAACACTCATAAAGACAAAGTGCCTGAAGATTGGATTAGAAAACAAACCTTAGTTAGTGCAGAACGATACATTACTGAGGAGTTAAAAGAATATGAGTCTAAAATATTAGGGGCAGAAGAAAAAATACTTAAATTAGAAAGCACTTTATATGCCGATTTAGTACTGTCTATGGCAGATTATATTGCTACTGTTCAAAACAATGCCAATTTACTAGCCAAATTAGACTGTTTACACGCATTTGCTGAGGTATCATTAACTAACGATTATCACAAACCAGACGTTAATGATTCATTAATTATTGACATTAAAGAAGGGCGTCACCCCGTTATTGAAAAACAATTACCCATAGGCGAACAATATGTATCTAACAATTTGTTTTTAGATAACGATAGCCAACAAATTATTATGATTACTGGTCCAAATATGTCGGGTAAATCTGCTTTGTTAAGACAAACAGCCATTATTGTATTAATGGCTCAAATGGGGTGCTATGTACCAGCAAAATCGGCTACTTTAGGGGTGGTTGATAAAGTGTTTACTCGCGTTGGGGCTTCTGATAACATTTCTAGTGGTGAATCAACTTTTATGGTTGAAATGAATGAAACCGCTAGTATTTTAAATAACCTTTCGGAACGTAGCTTAATTATTTTAGACGAAATTGGACGTGGCACAAGTACTTATGATGGCATTTCTATTGCTTGGGCAATTACAGAATATTTACACGAAAATAAAACCGCTCATCCTAAAACATTATTTGCTACTCATTATCACGAACTTAATGAAATGACCAATACTTTTAATCGCATTAAAAACTTTAATGTGTCGGTTAAAGAAATTAATAACAAAATTCTGTTTATGCGTAAGTTGGTTGAAGGAGGTTCGGCTCATAGTTTTGGTATTCACGTTGCAAAAATGGCAGGAATGCCAAAAGCAGTTTTAAATAAAGCCAATAGTATTCTTAAAAAACTTGAAAAATCTCACAGTGGTGATTTAAAAACTGAAATGAAAGAAATTGCTGCAGAAGAGAATATGCAATTGAGTTTTTTCCAACTAGACGACCCTGTTTTAATGCAAATTAAAGAAGAAATTCAAAATATTGACATTAATACCTTAACACCTGTTGAAGCCCTTATGAAGCTTAACGAAATTAAAAAATATGTGGGTGGATAAAAGGGTAAGTAAAAAATAATTACTTTTTTAAGTTTCTCACTTTAATTCAGTCCTTAAGGTTACAATTAAATATTTTTTTATAAAGTAATAGGTAATAGTAGAATAACTTATGTGTAACTAATGTGACTTATGTGGTAGAAAAATTGAACCACATAAGAACACATAAGCAAAGGGTTAAAAAAATGTAGCAAGATTACATTAAACATAAACTAAATGAAAGAATAATAGTAGTCCCGATAGTTATCTGAATGAAGATTTTAGAAGTTTTGTAATTTTTAGATGTAGCCTTGAACATAAGGAGTTAACCCAAAAAATATTGAGCAATTCAGAAAATACTAGTTTATTAAAAAGTCTATAATATCAAATAAAATCACATAAATTAGTTGCTTAATTTTAGGTGCGAAACTTCAGTTACTTTTTAAAATTAAACTTATAGGTTAATCCTATGGAACTATAAATAAAGTCATTTGTTCTGTGTCGAATTGATAAAAACCCTAGGTCATTATATACACTACTTATATAGTTAATATTTTCTCCAGTATTGGGATCTTTTTTTATCTTATGCTCTTTCACTGTATAAGAAAAATTATAAAAGTAATCTAATCCAAACAAAAAGTCTATTCCCATATCTAAATATAAATTATTTCTTAATGATGTTTTTAAATGTAAATTTATCCAAGTAGAGAAATTTGTTTCTAATTTATTTGAAGTGGTTGTTGTTTTAAAAATATAATATTGATGATACATTTTTATATTGTATTTGTATTCAATCCAATCTTGATTATTATATTTAAAATCGCTATTAAAAGTTTTTTCATTTGTTTTATATAATTTTAAATACGCCCCAAAGCTTAAATCAAAAAACATACTTTTATCTTTTTTCAAAAACAATTGTTCATTTAAACCAATTGAAAAGCCCAATCTACTTTTATTTAATTTTACATTTTCTAGAGCATAGGTCGATTTATAGCTAACAATAGTTAAATAATATGTGCTTTTAGAAAAATCAATGGAATTATACAGTCCTAAACCTATTTTTTTAAAAACAAGAAACTTATGAGATAATTTTACCCCCTTATCATTATGAGTTTGTATATCTTTATAATATAATCCGTTTATGCCATTATTTTTTGTAGTAATAGTTGGAAAATTTAACTTTGATTTTGGCATACCGTATCTAAAACTTACCCCAACCTCTTGATTTTGACACATTGAGTTAAATAGTGTCAAACAAAACACAAACCCTACACAAAATCGTTTCATTATATTTTTTTATTTCAAATATACCATTTATTACGGTATAAAGGTGTACTACTCACATAAATTTAAAACAATAGTGTCTCTTACTTGACTATTCAAATTAACTTCTAAATAATAATGACGAGAGAATAAGTCTCCTGTTTCTGTAGAATAATTATGCCACCATAATCTAGATTTAGTTGTTTGAGCTTTCTTCTTATCAATTCTTGAGATATAGCCTTCTTTGGGTTGGTCTTCTTCACTACAATCATCTTTTCTATAAACACCATAAATATATGAGGAAATTTGTTTTATTTTAGTAAGTTTCCATTTATTTTTTTTACTATTCCATTTATATGAATGAGAATAACTACCAATTTTTTTACTGATATAATTGTTATCAGTCCAAATTTTACTTTTAAACATCCAAGTGCCATCATTTGAGTAACTTTCAGTTTGTTTTTCTTTAGAATAATTAACGCAATTTGCACCAACAGGTATATGAATACCATTAGTCGAATCATTATTGGGGTCATCTACTAGTGTTATTGTATTTCCTAAATTATCAATAAAGCTAAAACTTGTTATAATTGAATAAGTATTATTTGAAGTATAAGTATGGTATACATATTCCCAACCCATATAATTATTATAAGTTTGTACCCCTGTATTATCTCCCCAATCTACTGTTAATGTAGCACCATTTTGAATAAAATTCTGCATATAATTAGGATCATTGAGTGCATCATAAGTGTACCAAACATCTTCATCACCACTTGATGTTATATTATAATAAACTGCCTCAGCAGAAAAATTAACTCTTATTTTTTTTATAAAAGGAGAGCAAAAATTAGCGTTTCCTTCCTCAGGAATGGTTCTATAAACCATTTTATGGGGGTTGTTTTCAAAATCAACATAACCATACACATCTTCAATTAAAAAAATCTCATTTTCTCCTCCTTCTCCTACATTACCTATCCCTGTACCAAAAGTTGTAATTGTTGGATTTGAAATGAAAGATTTAGTGTAAATATTGATAACATCTTTATTTTCTCTTATATCTTCTAAACTGGTATAATTTTCTTTATGAATGCGGAGTATTGTTCTTTTATCATATAAAAAGTAAATAGAATCTTTGATACCAATTTCTCTATTAGAATTAAGAAAGGATTTTAAGATTTCATCATTTATAAAATCTTCTTTATATAATTGTTCGATTTCCTCTTTAGTTAAGAAACCATCTATCCAATTGTATTTATCTACTAGCATTTGTCTAAAAGAAACAAATCCTAAAAATTGTGATTCAACACTTGATAAATAAACATCATAGTCTTTGTTATACATTATATCTGCAATGTAATTATAACTTTGTTCTAAATGATTCTTATCCTTAAAAAACAAAATTC
>CAYQRJ010000138.1:0-7170 GCA_964419855.1 uncultured Crocinitomix sp. | reverse complement strand
TAGTATTTCAAGGGGTTTGAAATATAGCAGATGAATAAAGATAATTTCAAACTCCTTCAAGTTTGGGTATTATTAAATTGTATAATAAACACCTCAATAAATTGATTTACTGTAATTTAACTAAATAATAATATAGTGGTGAATTTTGCGGGTTAAACCTTTTTGAATTAAAAAAGTCTGAGTAAGCAGAAACAATTAAATTTAAAAAAATGAAAAAATTAATGACCACCATTGGAGTAGGATTAATGATTGCTTTAATCTCTCCAGCAGTTGCACAAGACAAGACACCTAAACATAAAAAGGAGTTTAAAGATATGACGCCTGAAGAACGCGCTCAAAAAATAACGGATAGAATGACCAAACAGTTAGCATTAACTGAAGAACAACAAAAGGATGTTTACAAAATTAATTTGGAACATGTAAAGAAAATGGAAGCTTTAAGAGCTGAGAGGAAAGCGCAACATGAAAAAACCAAAGCTGAACTTGACAAAATTTTAACTGATGAACAAAAGAAAAAAGCTGAAGAGTTAAGAAAAAAACGTGAAGAGAAACGTAAAAATGGTCATCACGCTGAGGAGTAATTCTTAAAAATGAAATTTTAATCATCTCTATCATTAATTTGATAGAGATTTTTTTATTTGTGCAAGCAAAATTTTGAATAAAAAATTTAATGTACATTTGCAAAAAAGTTTAAAAAAATGGGCAGAAATAGTCAAAATAAAAAAAATACAGGGAGAGGTAGAAGCGATAGAAAAAAATCTGCTTTAAAAAATAAAACTACTAAACCCAAATTTTATAGTAAAGAGGAAAAAAGAAAAACATCTCGCAAAGGTGATGTTGTTCCAACATTTGATGAAAATGTGAGGTTAAATAAATACTTATCTAATGCTGGTATTTGCTCTCGTAGAGAGGCAGATGTTTTAATTCAAACTGGCTTGGTTGAGGTAAATGGTCATTTAATTTTAGAAATGGGTTACAAAGTAAAACCTACTGATGAAGTAAAATATGATGGCACCATTATTTCTCATCAAAAAAAGAGATATGTTTTACTTAACAAACCTAAAGATTTTGTTTCAACCAATACTGATGGTTTAGGACGTAAATCTATTTATCAATTAATTTATAAAGCTTGTAAGGAACAAATAGTGCCTGTTGATAGATTGGCTCGTTATGAAATGGGCTTGATTTTATTTACAAACGATAATGATTTGATAAAAAAATTGAATCACCCACGTCACTTAAAAAAACAATTGTATCACGTTGAAGTTCATAAAAACATTAACCGTGATGATTTAACAAAATTAACTGAAGGTATTGAGTTTAGTGATGGTAGTTATGCTAAAGTTGATCATGTAGAGTTTATTAAAGATAGTAATTCTCGTCAAGTTGGAGTTGAGTTAAAATCAAACAAATACAAAATTATTGAACGCTTATTTGAAGCCATTGGTTATCATATTGTTAAATCTGATAGAGTAATGTATGGTAACTTAACAAAAAAAGGTGTTTTACGTGGAAATTACCGTCACTTAACTGAACAAGAAGTGGCTTTTTTAAAAATGTAAAAAAAAACAATTAAATTATGTTACAAAGAATTCAAACCGTTTATTTATTACTGGCTTTTGTATGTACAACTGCTATCATTTTTTTTCCTATTTTTTATGTTACCACTAATTATATGAGTGGGACTAACGAAATTGTATTTGATGCTTATGGGTTAAGCATTCCTGGAACTGATGAAGGTTATCTTCCGCTTTATGTTGGGTTTATCATTTTAGCTTTACTTAACTTTTTAGGTGTTTTACTTTTTAAAAGTCGTAAAAAACAAATTTTAGTGGTAAGAATATCTCTTATTCTTCATATTTTGGTGGCATTATCTTTTTTATTGTTTGCCTTGTTTGGTAAACCAATTTTAATGGAAAATATGACTGAATTGGTAAATGAAAATATAGATATTTCTTTTAAATATGGCGTTGGTTATTATTTAATATTTGTTTCAATTCCTTTTTTACTTTTAGCCATTAGAGGGATAAGAGCTGATGAAAAATTAGTTAAATCTTTAGACCGAATTAGATAATATGAATTATTTATCGGTTGAAAATTTAACCAAGTCGTTTGGTGTAAGGGTTTTATTTAAAAATTTAACTTTTGGAATAGACCAAGGAAATAAAGTTGCTATTGTTGCTAAAAATGGTAACGGAAAATCTACTTTACTTAAAATTATTTGTGGTCTTGAAGACAAAGATTCTGGCAATGTTATTTTTAGAAAAGGCATAAGGGTTGATTATTTAGAGCAAGCAGAAAATTTTAATGATAACGTTACTATTTTTAATGAAGTTTTAGCTACTGACACTCAACAGGCTAAAGCCATTGCTCTATATGATAAAGCTATGCTTAACTCAGAGGATATGGAGTTGTATGAGCAAGCTTTTGAACAAATGAACAGGACTAATGCTTGGGATTATGAGGTAAAAGTAAATCAAATTTTGTCTCAATTAAAATTAGACGAAAAACATCAATTAATTGGTGAATTATCTGGTGGACAAAAAAAGAGATTAGCTTTGGCTAAAATCTTAATTAATGAACCTGATATTATGATTTTAGATGAGCCAACCAATCATTTAGATTTAGATATGATTGAATGGTTAGAGAGTTATTTATCTCAATCTAAATCTACCATTATTATGGTCACTCACGATCGTTATTTTTTAGAGGTGGTTTGTAACACCATTATTGAGTTAGAAGATCAAACGATTTATAAATATAACGGCAATTTTTCTTACTATTTAGAAAAAAAAGCTGAACGTCAGGAAATTTTAGCAGCAACTATTGGTAAAGCCAAAAACTTAATGCGAACTGAATTAGAGTGGATTAGACGTCAGCCCAAAGCCAGAGGAACTAAACAAAAAGCACGAACTGATGCTTTTGAAGGAATAAAAGAAACGGCTACTCAAAAAATTAAAGAAGATAAACTTGAAATTAAGGTTCAAATGAACCGTTTGGGGTCTAAAATTGTTGAAATTCATAAACTGGGAAAATCTTATGGCGATAAATTGTTGATAGAAAATTTTGACTACACTTTTAAGCGTGGCGAAAAAATTGGAATTGTTGGAAATAACGGTACTGGTAAATCTACTTTTTTAAATATGCTAGTTGGAAAAGAACAACCTAGTAAAGGTAAAATTGTTGTTGGAGAAACGGTTGTTATGGGCTATTATCATCAAGACGGATTACAATTTGATGAGGACAAAAAAGTAATTGACATCATTAGAGATATTGCAGATTTTATTCCTTTAACCAAAGGTCATAAATTATCAGCAGCCAATTTTTTAGAAATGTTTTTATTTCCTAAAGACATGCACTATGATTTTGTGTATAAGTTAAGTGGAGGCGAAAAAAAACGCCTTTATTTAATGACAATTTTAATGAAAAACCCTAACTTTTTAATTTTAGATGAGCCTACTAACGACCTTGATATTTTTATATTAAGTGTGCTAGAAGATTACTTAGCTAATTTTGAAGGGTGCTTAATTATTGTATCACACGACCGTTATTTTTTAGACAAAATTGTTGACCACACTTTTTATTTTGAAGGCAATGGACAAATAAAAGATATATTAGGCAACTATACTAATTATAGACAATTTTTAAAAGAAAAACAAAGTCAGCAACGTCAGCTAGACAAAGCCATTAAAGAAAAGGCTAAAACAGAAAACAAAATTGAAGAACAAAAAACCAAAACTAAGTTGTCTTATAAGGAAAAAATTGAGTTTGAACAATTAGAAAAAGATATTGCAAAATTAGAACAAGAAAATCATAAAATTGTTGAACAACTTAATGCAGGCATAACTGATACTGAACAAATGAAAACCTTAAGTTTAAGAATGTCTGAAATTGCACAAGAATTAGAACAAAAAGAAAACCGTTGGTTAGAGTTAAGTGAATTTAGTTGATCATTTCAATTTTTAGGAAAAAACCTAATAAAAAGATATATCAGCATTAATGGTATAAATGATTGTAACACCCCCATTAATGTTCTTACTGTTGGGTAAATGGCTTGTTGAATATTAAACATATACCCTATGCCATAAAGAACAATTGAAATAATAATTAATAAAAAATAAAATCCTTTTACATATTGTAAGCCAAGTGGATTTGTTTTAAATATTAATTTAACCGAAAAGTAAGTTAAACTAAAAAAATACATTGTAAATATTAATGTTAGTACCCATTTTAATAGTATTAAATTTGAAACTTTCCAATTTAACAATGGATTAAAAAATGTTTGTGCGTAATTTGGAGCCCCTAATGTTAAGTGTTTTATTATCCAGTTGATGTTTACCATAATATAATCTCTACCAAATCCAGATAAAACAATTATAGTAACTAAAACTCCTATTTTAATTTTTTTTGACATCAATTTGACTATATTTTTTTAACCACCAATACCATAAACCAAAAATAATAGAATATACAAAAATTGTAAATGTATAATCATGATTAAAATCTAAGTAAGCAGGATTGGCATCATTAATTAAAACTAAAGCCATAATTCTTATGATATTTGCCAAATGTATTATCAATATTCCAAGTGGAATATACCAAATTTTAGATTTCCAATTGTAAGGAAATGCCACTAAAAAAAATGTAAAAATAGAAAAGAGTTTAAATCCGTTACAGTTATCTCCTACCCAAACCCCTCTATGATTTGAATTAATTAATGATACTATAACGTGGTCGCTATCTATTTCTTTGGCTGCATCAAAACCTAACCAATCAAACATCCAAATAGAAACGTTGGCAATGTTATCATTCAAATGATAATCCCAAGTAGTTGATGTTTTAACATAAGTATTATAAAAAATAGTCCATAAAACATATAAACCAGCACCAACAACAATAAATTGAATAATTTTTTTATTTTTTTTGAAAAATAATAACATTAATGAACAAGATTTTTATTAATCAAAAAACAGTCTGTTATTTAACAGACTGTTTTTTATAATCTCTTATTTTTTTGGCTCCAAGTACAGCACCTGCTGCAATTAAAAACCCCAATCCACCATCAATAGGTACACATTGTGGATCCCAGCAAGGAGGGCCTGTTCCACCTGGTACTTGCCCACCTGGAGGTGGTCCACCTGGAGGCTGACAAAAAGCTACAAAATTAACTGCCATTGCAAAAATTAACAATGACGTTTTTGATATGAATAAATATAATTTTTTTTTCATTTTAAACTGCTATTAAAACATCATTTTTTTGGTAGTTATACCATTAGCAGACTTAACCACAACAATATAAATTCCACTTAAACTTTCAGGTACAATAATCATATTGTCACCTTTTTGAATTTCAAAGGTAGTAGAAAAAATTAATTCTTGCCCTAAAAGGTTGTAAATTGTTAAATTTGATTCTCCTTCAACTACTTCTTTTGATTGAACATTTACAGCATTACCAATTTGAGAAATAACCACTTCATCATCTGTTAAATTTGCTACTGAACTAAAATTTCCAACTACTCTATCATTTGATAAAATTAAAGTAAACCTATCAAACTCACCTACTTCAGAATAAAAAGAATAATGTGGATATTTTTTTAAATCAATTTTTTGATGCGTTAAATTATCAAAAAGTGTAATGTATTTATATTGATGTTGATTTTCAATGTTTGTTACATCAATAGCGTAATAACCATCAGTTAAAATTTTAATTGATAACTGATTGGTTTTATTTCTACCATCATTAGATAAATAATTTTTAGCTAATTTAATGTCATCATCAGCCATAATAAATAATGAAGCTGATTTTTGTTTACCTAAGGTAAAAGAAGCCACATCTAAACTATCAAAATCATCAAAAGACACCTCATTAAAATCAATAGCCACCACATTTTTATAGGTTGTTCCTTCTTGACTAAGTGTTAAATAAATAGATTGGTCTGCTGTGTTAGATTGACGAATAAAAGTAGCATTAGAAGTTGTTGTTTTAATAGATTGAGTATATTTTACACCTGGAACACCACCAGCTTTTATCCAGAATCCTTGTCCTATTGCTATTAAACCATTGGCTAACTCTGGAGTACTTGATGTATTAGTTGTTTGATCATACCATTGATAACTACCTGATTGTGCATCATACACATAAAAATAAGAATACATTTGAGCTACCGACATTTGAGAAAATAAAATTGGACAAGCATAAGGATTACCTACAATATTCCACCCCTGTTTAACATCTGGATAGTGTAAAGTGAAATCTTGATAATCTCTTAGGGTTCCTGTTGATTTTAAAGTAGCGCCTGAAAATGTATTCAAATCATCTCCAATAAATAACTCGTATCCAATTCCACTCATTAAGGGTTCATTTGGGTTAGTAACATCAATGTAATCTCCTGTTAATTCACCTCCAATATATCTTTTACAAGAGTAATAACAACCATTCGAACTATAAGCACAACCATCAGGAAACCCTGTTCCACTAATAGAGATATCTGCATCCCATTCTGAAAGGTTAGCGCCTTGTACAGGTGAAGAAATGGTTCTTTCTCCTGCCACCCCAGCTGGTAAGTTTCTTCTTACTGTAATATTTCCTGCAAAGGAACAAGTAGGTGTTACAATACCAATCCTACCTAATGTTATGGCAGATGTTGAATTAACAATAAAGGTTCCATTTCCTCCATTATCTATTACAACATTACCATTATTAGGTGTTAATAAATTATTTAAAATATATTGTCCATTAGTAAAAGTAACATTAGATGTGCTAGTATTATTTATTAAAATCTTATGTAAATTTATTGTATTTCCATTAGCTGAAATTGTTTGGGAACTATTACCTACAAAACCTAACTCTCCGTTTGTTAAATTAACTGTTCCGTTAATAGTTAAATCTTTATCAATAGACAATAAAAAGTCTTGAGCCATACTTAATGTACCACCACTTTTAACCATTAAACACTCTACATAAGCATTAGCATCCACATCTACAGTGTGTGTTGGTTCTACATAAACAGTATCAGAAGAAGTAGGCACACAACTACAATCCCATGTAGTAGGATTGTTCCATGCTCCATTTTGTACTGAATGTATTGCAGATGGGATAATAGGATCACCTGACAATGTAAAAACAGTTACAGCTGTAAGGTTTAAAGTTACAGTAAATATTCCAGCATT
>CAYQRJ010000137.1:0-7177 GCA_964419855.1 uncultured Crocinitomix sp. | reverse complement strand
CCCACCAACACACAATAAATTTACCTATTTCTGCCATTTAATATCAAGTTTTTTTATACTTTTATAGGGTGAAATTAAAAACAAAACACTTAATATACCTATTTTTTACTTTAAGTGGAAACCTATTGTATTCTAATAACCAGCCACCTATAGACTCTTTATTACTCACTGTTCAACAATCAAAAAATTATGATGAATATGCCAACAATCTAACTAGTGTTATTTTATATTACCATCACATCAATTCAGACTCAAGCATATATTATTGCAAACAAGGTATTGTAAAAGCTAAACAAGAAAAAGATACTGCCGATTTAGGATTTTATTACAACGTTATAGGAGTTTGCTTTAAAAATTTAGCCCAATACGATAGTGCCATTGTTTACTTAAATCAATCTGTCTTTTTTAGACAACTAGAAAATTATAAAGAAGGCATTGCTGCCGAATATAATAACTTAGCAACTGTGTATCGTTTAAAAGGAGATTACACCCAAGCAGTTCAGTATTACATTAAATCTATTGATATATTTAAAGCCCTAAATGACACCGATAATTTAGCAGAAGCCTATTCTAATTTAGGTGAGTTATATATAGAATTAAATGAATTTACCTTAGCAGAACATTGTTTTAATCAATCTCAAAAATATTATTTAACAAAAAATGATTTAACATCTTTAGCTTGGGTATATAACGACATTGCACTTCTAAAAACCAAAACTAACCAAGTAGATTCTGCCCTTATTTTCTACCAATTATCAGCCGATTTGTGGAGTAAAGAAAAACGCTTTTTAGAATATAGCAATATTTTAGTTTCAATGAGCGATTTATTATTTAAAAAAGATGAATATGAAAAAGCTTATAAACTTATTAAAGATGCCGAAAAATATTACAAACAATTTAATAATGCTCATGGCCTGGCTAATGTTTATTTAAAACAAGGTAAATATTTCGAGCATCAACACCAGTATCAAAAAGCCATTCAAAAATATAAATCCGCTCTTGAGCTAACCCATTCTACAAAAGCTAAAAGTTTACTTATTGATGTATATAAAGGATTATACCATTCCAATAAAAAAATTGGTAATACCTCTACTGCATTAGCTTTTCTTGAACATTTAACCACATTAAAAGATACGGTTTATAATATCGAACAAAACAAAATAAGACTAGAATTTCAAGCCGAATTTGACGCCTTAGAAAAAGAAAAACAAATTCAAGACCTCACTCAACAAGCCACTATCGAAAGGTTGCAAAACATACAGTCTAAACAAAAAATAAAAGAGAATGAGTTAATAAAAGAAAAACAAAAGTTATTTATTTATGGTTTAATACTTGTGGCTATTTTAATATTTATTCTAGCCATAGTTCTCTATCGCCGTAACCAAATAAAAACTAAACTTAATCATCAATTAGAAACAGCTGTAAAAGAACGCGAAATATTATTAAGAGAAATTCATCACAGAGTAAAAAATAACCTGCAAATTGTATCTAGCTTACTCAATTTACAATCTAATAATATTACCGAAAAAACAGCTGCGGATGTTCTTAAAGATTCGCAAGACAGAATAAAAAGTTTATCTATTTTACACGAAAAACTATACAAATCTAAAAGTTTAAGCAACATTAATTTTAAAACCTACATCTCCGAAATCATTCAAAATTTAGACTCATCATTCGATTTAAAATCAAAACACATTACCATTCAACAACACATTGACAACACCAATTTACACATAGACTTTTTAGTACCTTGTGGCTTAATCATTAACGAACTTATAACAAACAGTTTAAAATACGCCTTTAAAAACAAAGCTAACGGAGAAATATTAATTAATGGCAAGTTAACAAAAGATGTTTATCAATTGATAATTAAAGACAATGGTATTGGTTTACCAAAAGATTTCAACCCTAAACAATCTAAAACTTTAGGGTTAAGATTAGTGCAAGGTTTGGTCAGACAAATAAAAGGTGAAATTATTTTTAATAAATTAGATAAAGGTTTAGAAATTATTATTAATTTTAAAGTCAAATGAAAACCAAAGTCCTAATAGTAGAAGATGAATTTACAATTGCCTTAGACATTGAAACCCGTTTATTAAATATGGGCTATGATGTTGTAGGTATTGCCATTAATTATGATGAAGCACTCCCCTATCTTTTAGAAAATGAAATAGATGTTGCTTTATTAGACATTAACCTTGAAGACAAAAAATCAGGAATTGATTTAGGTAAATTGATTCTAAAAAAATTCAACATTCCAATTGTATTTTTAACCGCCTACACCGATAATCAAACCTTTACAAAAGCAAATGAGGCAAATCCAATGGGATACTTAAACAAACCTTTTAAAGATTCTGATTTAGACCATGCTTTACAATTAGGTATCAGTCAATTTAAAAAATTACAAACTTTAAATCAAAACCATCAATCATCCGAAAAAATAACCAAAGATTTTATTTTTATTAAACACAAAGGACAATTAGTTAAAATTAATACCAATGATATTTTGTGGCTTGAAGCCCTAGATAATTATACGGTCATTCATCTAAAAGGTAAAAAATATATTGCTAACAGTTTTTTAAAAAATATGTTAAACACATTAGGCGATAATTTTATAAGAATACACCGCTCTCACGCAGTAGCGCTTAATAAAATTACATCTGTAGAAGACAACACCTTATTTATTGATGATATTTACTTGTCTATATCCAAATCCTGCAAAAATAATCTTTTAGAAAAGCTAAATACGGTTTAATTTCACCTCAAAAAAAGGTTTATTAACCATTTTTTAATGCCTAACTACCATTAATAATAAACTTCACCTTCTTTTCTTTCATAATATTGTTATAAATCTAAATAACAAAATATTATGAAAACCAAAAAAATTTTTCTTGCCCTTTTATTAGGATTATCTACCATCAGTTGCTCGGGAGACAAATCATCAGATGATGCAACAAATTCAACTACCGAAAATTCATCAACTGTAGTTTTAGACAACAGTATTAACGGTACTTGGGCTATTACAAATGTAGAAGGTGATGGCGGAATATCAAAAGATGTTAAGTTTGTATTTGATAACAATCAACTTACACTAGATGCTGGCTATTACAAAGATAAAGTTAAAATGTTGTCTGGCGATAGCAAATCATTATCCTACAAAGACCAAAACGATATTAAATGGGATTATAACTATAGTATTTCAGGTAACACCTTAAAACTAGAAAACTTATTGGGTAATAAAGTTCACGCCACTTATACATTAGAAAGACAATAAAATTTATAATTATAAACTAAAACTTTTTATTATGAGCAATTTACTAGAAGAATACAAAGCATATTACAAAGTAAGAGCCGAAAAATATGCCAATAACCCCAAATACACCAACACCTATCAAGCCGAAAAAGATTTGTCAGATGCTATGCAATCATGCCAAACACTTGAAGAGTTTAAAGATAAAATAGGTAATAAAAACGAAATATGTGCCATAGCTTTGGTTAAAGACGAGTGTAAAATTGAAAACGACTTTTTTAATAAATATAACGAAAAAATTCGTCAATTAGCTAGTGAAAGAATCCTCTCTAAAATTGACAATTTCACAAATAGTCAAGATGTAATTACATTAGTTGTTGATGAATACAATAAAAACAGTATAGAAATATCAATGGACGAAAGTAATTTACAATTATTACACGATTGGGATTTGTTAGAAAACTACGAAATATATCAAAAAGCTATTGTACCTGACAAATATAAAGAGGAGATGCAAAACATAGCCGAAAATAGTAAACAAGCTTTTTTAAAAAACATTAAAGATTTAGAAAATAACAATAATGCTTGGCAACCAAATTGGACAATAAACCCAAAAATTGCACTTGAAGAAAGATTTATTGATGTTTTTCCTTACAAACCAAATCATGTAAGTGAGCAAACAGATAAATACTGCCAAATTGCTAACCGTTAATTATTAATTTAAAAAAATAAAATTATGCCAGTAGATGAAATGATGGTTAACCCCATGTTAGACCCTTTTAGAAAGATGCTAACAGAAGTAGAAGAAAAAGGATTATCAGGTGAAGATTATGACAACATGAAAGCAACCCTTAACCGTATGGAAGAGTTAAGTCAAATTCATTCTGATATAATGGCTTATAATGGCGCACTAATGCAAGAAAACTTATTTGCAAAGTTTAGTGATTATTATAGCAAAGTATTATCAGCTGAAGCAAAACAAAATTCAGACTCCAATGGCTATGATGATGCCACTTTGTTAAAACAAACTGTTGATGCACTAAAAAATGCCGTTAAAGAAATTAAACGCAACTATCAAGCTTCAATTGAAGAAAGTAACAAACATAACCATCTAACTACAGATAAAGAAAATGATAAGGATAAAAATCCTGAAAAACAAATCGATCAAAGCGTTGAAGTTTCCATACTAACCGACCCAACCTTAATTATTAAAGGAATTGAAGACGTGATTGCTTTAGGAGAACAAGAAGGCATGACACTCCCTAAATTTTTACGCCTACAAATTGAAACCGGTTTAGACAAAGCCATGGAGGGAAGTGTAGTACTTAAAAAAGGATTAGAATATACTTTAAACGCTACAAAAGCTAATGCCATTGGTCCAATAAACATAACCATAGAATCTGAAAAATTAGAAGCCTTTAATACCTTAGCAAATAAAAGTAAATTTAATGTCCCAAATTCTAAAGAATTAAGCTATTTACACAAAGAAATCGATTATAAATACAGACACCAACTTGCAGAATGGACCGAAATTAAAAACAGATGGTATAACATCATTGATGATTTAAGTTTATGGAGTTTAGCTTATACTAAAGTTGCACCATATATATTGCCATGGAGATCAGCTTCCGACCCTGTTGAAGCTACTATTTTTACACAAAAAACAGCACCCGGAATTTTAAAAGAAAAATTAAAACTGTTTGATAAATATTTTGGTATCTCGTTTTTTGATATATTTAAACACCCCTCTTTTAAATGGGAGGTAGAAAATCATCACTTTTACTACTCTCAAGAATTTATTGAATTTTTAATAGAAGATATATTTCCTGAATGTGAACCTTTTAATGACTTACCCCAAGATAAAATCAATAAAAGATTAGCGTTTTATGAAGAAGGAAGAGAAGCAAATCCTGAACAACATAAAGCTTTACATAAAGTAAGAGATTTTTACGATAGTTATTTTGGACAAGGAAGATTTGAAGAAAAATTTTATAAAATTGAACAAAGTCAATCAAATGCTAAACCATGGAATTTGTCAGCTTTTAAATATATTAATTAAAACAAGTAATTTGTTTTTTCATAGATGAGAAGGCTACCCCTAAAAAGGTAGCTTTTTTTAGTTCCTTATCTTCAGTCATTTATATATAATGAGCAAACTGAAAAGTTTACAAAATCAAAATATTCACTCACATTAAAAAAAAGTCTATTCACCATTTTTTTTAATAAAACAACCATAATAGACTGATAATTAAACTTATTAAACAGTAATATTGTGTATATAAACAAAATAAAATATCTATTATGAAAACAAAAATGATTATGGCTATGCTATTTATTGGAATGATAAGTTTCTCTAATTATACATTGGCTCAAATAAAAGTAGGCAATATTAAAACGCCAAAAGTAAAAAAAACAAGTAAAGACATTAAAAATAAAAAAAATGAGATAAAGAATAAAAAAAATGAAGTAGATAACGCAAATACCCCAGCAGTAGGCAAATATGAAAAAGCTATGAAAGCAGCTAGAGCAGCAGAAGACCAAAAAGATTACATCACTGCATATAAAGAATACAGCAATGCTTTAAAAGTAAAAAACAACGATTATTCTGCCTCAAATGGTCAACAAAATATCAAACAAGATGCGGTAGAGCAATACCAATCTAATCTTACAGAGCATTTAGCAAAAGGCGATTGTAATAGCTTTAAAAGTACCATTGATGAGTTAACAGAAACCATTTCTATGACACCTAGCGAAAAAGAACGTTGGTTAGCTCAAAAAGGTGAATGTGAAAAACTAATTGAAGAAGAAAAAGCAGGAGCTGCTGCTAAAGAAAATGCTAAAAAATACAACAGCATGGCTAATGGAACTTATTTTGAAAGCGGTTTTCATACATTAGATATCCACAAAACTGTTAACATTGGTGATGAGTTATGGATGAATATTAAAATGGGAAAAACTATGATGGAATACTCTCAAGATTTTGGTATAGATGAAACTTTTAATGCTTACGGATTTTTTGTGATTTATATTGATGGTAAAAAAGTAGCCACTACAAAACCTTTACATTTTGGTTCAAACTACTCTAAAAGTTGGACCGATTTTGATGTTCCTTTAAGTATTAATCCAGAACTAGGAAAAGATAAAGATGCTTTAGAAAAATTAATGGAAACCTCTCAAGGTATGTGGGTAGTTTCTAACTTACAAAATGCTGATTTAGTAAATAGAGTATATGTATTGGAAGCTATAAAAAACATGGCTGCTAAAAACGGAAAACATCAAGTAAAAATTGAATTTGGTTTAGGTGAAAAAAGCGATAAAGCGCGAAAAGGAATTATTTCTACAGGAGAATTAACCGTTATGGTTGATGATGCAGGAAAGAAAAAATTATATGGCAGAGGTCCTAAATATTTAAGACCTTTAAGTGATGATGAAAAAGGTAATATTACTGTTAATTATAATGATTTTGTTTTGGGTAAAAATAATTTAACAGCTACTGTTAAATTGCCTCACCCACCTAAATATTACGCTATGAAATGGTGTACTACTATGAGTTGCGATTACGATCATGGATATGTCTTTTTAAAAATCATAGTTGATGGCATAGAACTTTCATCTCGCCCAGTATTATGGAACGAAAATTGGGAAACTAAAAAAGATTTTAATTTAACCGTTTTACCTAAAAACGACAATGAATTAGATAACAGTGAAGCCTCATTTAGTAAAGAAGGCTTTTACACCTATAAAACAGAAAAAAATGATATTGTTTATGGCTTGATAGATTTAATATACAGTGGTAAACCTCAAAACCAATAAAAACAACTTAGCTATGGTTATTTAAAAGCACATTTGTATATTTGTGCTTTTATAACCTTATGAAAAGTAAAGTTTTATATTGTTTTATACTTCTAATAAGCTTATGCAATTATA
>CAYQRJ010000136.1:0-7191 GCA_964419855.1 uncultured Crocinitomix sp. | reverse complement strand
ACTCAATATCCTAAAAAGGAAGCAGAGTATAAAAGAAAATTAGACGAATACAAAAGAGAAAACATCAGCACCATTAGAAACAGACAAGAGATAAAACAAACCACTAACGAAAAACAGCCAGAATTAAATGATCAATACATTGGAGTTGATGAGTATGAAGTACCAGATGAAGAAATGATTGAATATGAAGAATTTTTAAATAGTTTATCAGATAAAGACAAAGAATTGTTAAGTAAGGGATATAATTTTTATCAATTAGACTTTAAAAACATTGGTGGATTAGTAATGCCTATTATTTTAGAATTTGAATACAAAGATGGCACAAAAGAGGTGATTAGAATACCAGCTGAAATATGGCGCAGAAATAATTTTGAGGTTTCAAAAGTGTTTATTTTAGAAAAAGAATTAAAATCAGTTCAATTAGACCCTTTTTTAGAAACTGCTGATACTGACGAGTCAAATAATGCTTGGCCAACAAAAACAATTCCAAGTAGATTTAACACCTTTTCAAATCAAAATGTGCGTCATTATTAATTAATAATTTTTACCTATGGAAATTAATAAAAAAGACTTGCTCGAAATTATAGATTTCGCTTTAAAAGAAGATGTTGGAGATGGAGACCACACCTCCATAGCTTGCATCCCTGAAACAGCTGAAAGAAAAGCTAAATTATTAGTAAAAGATAATGGGATTTTAGCAGGTGTTGAATTAGCAAAAATTATTTTTAACAGAGTTGATGCTAACTTAAAAATGGAAGTGTTAATTGAAGATGGAACACCAGTAGAATATGGTCAAACTGCATTTTATGTTACGGGGAGTTCTCGTTCTATTTTAACCGCCGAAAGATTAGTGCTTAATTTTATGCAACGCATGAGTGGTATAGCCACTAAAACAAATCAACTAGCCAAATTAATAGAAGATTTACCCACAAAACTACTTGATACCCGTAAAACGACCCCTTGCGTAAGGTTAATGGAAAAATGGGCTGTTAAAATTGGAGGCGGACACAATCATAGATTTGCTTTATACGACATGGTAATGATAAAAGATAATCATGTAGATTATGCAGGAGGAATAAAACAAGCCATTGAGAGAGTAAATGACTATTTAAAAGAAAAAAATAAATCTTTAAAAATTGAAATAGAAGTCAGAAATATTGATGAGTTAAACCAAGTACTTGCAGTTGGTCATGTAGATAGAATAATGCTAGACAATTTTACACCAGAGCAAATTAAAGAAGCATTAAAACTTATTCCACGCGATAAATATGAAACAGAAGCCAGTGGAGGAATAAATGAAACATCAATAAGAGATTATGCCTTAACAGGAGTGGATTATATTTCGTCTGGTGCATTAACGCACTCTTATCAAAGTTTAGATTTAAGTTTAAAAGCCCATTCTTGATTATAAGTAATGCTAATTTGTATCTAAAATTTCTGAAATTGAAACACATACAAATTATGTTTCTCTGTCAGCCAACAGGCAAAAATTCCGATAACTATCAAAATTGTACCGTTAGGTCTAAAACTGAAAACGGAACAACTTATCAAACTTAATGATATTTAATTCCCCACTTCACTCATAAATTTAATGCGCATTAATCTGAGCAATTCTTCATCATAATCGCCATCAAATTCGTTGTAGGCTTCAGTTAAATCATCTGTTTCAGCTTCTGAAAAGTACTCGTAAATTTCCTCTTGTTCATCTTCATCAAGTACCTCATTAATATAATAATTAATATTCATTTTTGTACCAGATGCAACAATAGCTTCAATTTCTTCAATAATTTCTTCAACAGTTTTACCTTGAGAATCTGCAATGGTATCTAAAGGCATTTTTTTATCAACATTTTTAATAATGTGCACCTTTAACCCCGATTTATTAACTAACGATTTTACTACAAAATCTTGAGGTCTAACAATATCATTTTCTTCAACATAGTCGGCAATTAGTTCAATAAACGGCTTGCCATAACGCTTAGCTTTTCCTTGCCCAACACCTTGTATATTTGTCAATTCTTCAATAGTAATAGGATATTGTATTGCCATATCTTGTAAAGAGGGCTCTTGAAAAATAACAAAAGGAGGAATGCTTTTATCTTTAGAAATATCTTTTCTTAATTCTAATAACATTTTATAAAGTGTTTCATCAGCAGCAGCCCCACCACTTTTTTGGTTAGTAATAATATCATCATTACCACCTACTGAATAATCTTGTTCTTTAAATAAACTAAAAGAAACCGGTTTTTTTATAAATTCACGCCCTTTATCAGTTAATTTTAAATTGCCATAAGATTCAATTTCTTTACTTAGTAAACCAGCAACCAAACATTGTCTAGCCACAGCTTTCCAAAAGTTTAAATCTCTATCCTTACCTTTGGCAAATAAGGGTAACTTATCATGTTTGTAAGCTAAAATGTCAGATGATTTTATGCCTGTTAAAAAGTTAGCAATGTATTTAGCTTTTTGCACTTCATTTAAAGATTCTACAGCGCTTAAAAATTGATGTACTTGTTCTTTACCTTCAAATTTTTCTTTAGGATTTTTACAATTATCACAGTGTTCATTACAATTCTTTTCGTCAAACTCTTCACCAAAATAATGTAAAATGTATTTACGTCTGCAAACAGAAGTTTCGGCATACGACACTGTTTCGTGAAGTAATTGTTTACCAATTTCTTGTTCGGCTATGGGTTTACCGTGCAAAAACTTTTCAAGTTTTTCAATGTCCTTATAATCGTAAAAAGTTAAACAATGACCAATCCCTCCATCACGTCCAGCTCTACCAGTTTCTTGATAATAAGATTCTAAACTTTTAGGGATGTCGTGATGAATAACAAACCTAACATCTGGCTTGTCAATGCCCATTCCAAAAGCAATGGTTGCCACAATAACACTAGCATCTTCCATTAAAAATAAATCTTGATGTTTGGCTCTTTTAGCTGCATCTAATCCTGCGTGATAAGGTAGGGCATTAATGCCGTTTACTTTAAGTATTTCAGCTATTTCTTCAACTTTTTTACGGCTTAAGCAATAAATAATGCCAGATTGTTCCCCCTTACTCTTAATAAAACGAATAATTTGTTTTTCAACATCTTTTTTAGGAACAACTTCATAAAACAAATTCTCTCTATTAAATGATGCTTTAAAAATTGTGGCATCAAGCATATTAAGGTTTTTTTGAATATCGTATTGAACTTTAGGAGTAGCAGTGGCGGTTAAAGCAATAATAGGAACATCACTAATGGCTTCAAAAATTTCTTTTAAGCGTCTGTATTCAGGTCTAAAATCATGCCCCCATTCCGATATACAATGAGCTTCATCAATAGCAAAAAACGATATTTTTACAGAAGTCAAAAACTCAATATTTTCAGCTTTTGTTAACGATTCGGGAGCAACATATAACAATTTGGTTTTACCTTCAGATACAGCAGTTTTTACACGTTTAATATCTGTTTTGTTTAAAGAGGAGTTTAAAAAATGAGCCACGTCATCATCATCACTAATATGTCTAATGGCATCTACCTGGTTTTTCATTAATGCAATTAAAGGAGAAACAATAACTGCTGTTCCTTCAGACATTAATGCTGGCAGTTGGTAGCACAACGATTTACCCCCACCTGTAGGCATAATAACAAAAGTATTATTGCCGTTTAAAACGTTCTCTATTATTTTGTCTTGTTCTCCCTTAAACTTATCAAAACCAAAATACTTTTTTAAAGATGTGTGAATGTTTTCACTTATAACTGTACTCATAATTTTATAAAAAAATCTAAAATGTTTATGTTTGCTAACACGAAATTATATAATCTTTTTTTAGTAATCTAAAACAAAATCTTAAACTCGTCATAACAGTATAAAGATAAGACAAATTATTAATTATTAACGATAAATTTTTATTTTTTTTATAATAGTTTTATACTCTTTATTGTTAAGGAGGTCATAAAAAGCAATATTGTTAATGATTTGTTAAAGTTTTTTAAAGAAAAAAAAATGGTCTTATATTTGTAACACGAAAAATAAAAAAATTAATTAAAACAAAAAAACAAAAATTATGAAAAAAGCAATTTTAACTTTATCATTAGTAGTTGTAGCTTTATTAGGAATGAATTTTTCTGCTATGGCACAAGAAACTACAGAAATTACTGACGGTCCAAAAATTCAAATGGACAAAGAAGTTCATGATTATGGAACTTTAGAGCAAGGAGGAGATGCCTCTTGTACTTTTACAGTTACTAATACAGGAAATCAACCATTAATTATTTCAATGTGTAAAGGGTCTTGTGGATGTACAGTGCCAACTTGTCCTAAAGAGCCAATTGCTCCAGGAGCATCAGCAACCATTACTGTAAAATATGATTCTAAAAGAGTTGGTCCTATTAATAAATCGGTTACCATTACATCTAATGCTGTTAATGAACCAAGAAAAATTGTTAGAATTAAAGGAACAATTAAAGCTAAACCAACAGGAGCTGCTCCAGTAAACACAGGAACTCCAACTAATCATTAAAATTTAATGAAATTAGTTTTAGCACTAATACTATTAATAACCGCTTTTCCATCTAATGGTCAAGCGGTTTTTTCTTTTCTCGAAAAAACAACCTTCAAATTTCCCGACACCAAACAAGGGCAACAATTATCGCATACATTTAAGTTTAAAAATACAGGTAACGCCCCTTTGGTTATTTCAAATTATAAGGTGGCGTGTTCTTGCACAAAAGCCATTTTTACAAAAGCTCCCATCTTACCCAATCAGCAAAGCGAAATTACCATTACTTTTGATACCAATGGTAAATATGGTTATCAAGATAGAATCATTTATATTTATTCAAATGCTAAAAAATCGCCTATTAAATTAAGAATAAAAGTGTATGTATATAATATAGAGGAGTAGGTAGGTATTTTGGGCGTTCGGGCGGTGCTCCATTTTTATTCAATTTTATAAAATTAACAATTTGTAAATTAAAAAATGTGCTTTTCCGAAAGTTTTCGGAACCGCAATTTTTTTCTAACAATTGTAAATTTTACTACAATCTCATAACCATTCAGCCCCTAACGCAAAATTTTTATTTCAAAACGTATATGCCGACACAATTTGAAAATAGTTTTACAAACGCAGAGCAGAAAAACTATATTGAAAATGTTTTGGAAGCACATTAAAAATTATTGAAAGGTTAGCAAACCAGTTATTGCGTTCCCAGAGTTATCTGATATTTGCTGAGTTTGAAAATTAATTAACAAAACACAAAAGTTAGTTTCCTGCCAGTTAGCAGACAGGCAGTGTTTAATTCTGTATAAATATATCAAATCGTTAGGCTTCATAAAAAAAATGCAACAAGAAAGAAGTTTTAATACAAAACACCTATATTTGTAATGAATCAATATTGTTAACTCAGATGTTATATTAACGACTTGAATATAGTAGATTAAAACCTTAAAAACAGCAAAAGTTAATGGCTAAAAAATTTACACCAGAGCAATTAATGGCGATAGCCATAGAAGAAATGAAAAAATCTGTACCAGATGCAGGCAGAGATGATAATAAAATAAACCCAAAAGTAGGTGCTGTTTTGGCTACGCAAGATGGTGAAATACTAAGTACAGCACATAGAGGAGAATTGCGAGATGGAGATCACGCAGAGTTTACAGTTTTGGAGCGTAAAAACAGAGATAAAAACGTAACAGGTATGGTAGTATATGCTACATTGGAACCCTGTGCACCCGGAGCAAGAAATCATCCAAAACTTTCTTGTGCAGAAAGAATTTTTAATGCTCGTATTGGCAAAGTGTATATTGGCTGTATAGACCCAGACCCAACTGTTTCAGGAGAAGGTCGAGATTTTTTAAAAAGTAAAAATATTGAAATTGATTTTTTTACTAAAGATTTACAAGACCAAATTTATAAAGAAAACAAAGCCTTTTTTGACCAAGCAGAAATAAGAGCAAAAGAAGATAATAAAAAGCAATTTGAGCCACCAGTTAAACCATTTGAACAAGCATTAACTCAATATGAGTTAGATGCACTTTCAGAAGAAGCTCAAAACGATATGATTACAAGAATGGGACTGCCTTATAAAATAGGTAGTGCTGGTTTTAGTAAATATTTATCAGATTTAAGTTTGTTAGCAAAACCAAGTAGGTCAAAACTTTTTAAACCAACCGGATTGGGGCTTTTAATATTAGGTCGTACTCCTCAAAATATGTATCCGCAATCAAGAATTAAATTTACAATTGAGCGAGAAAATCAAGAACCTTTTATTTCAGAAATAGAAGGACCAATTTTATTGATGCCTAAAAAAGTAGAGGATTTATTGGATGCTGCATTTCTTGTAGAGATTAATAGAGATAATTTTCATAGAGAAGAACTAAGCAAAGTTTCTAAGACACTTTTACGTGAAATGATAATCAATGCCATTGTACATAGAGATTATTTAATTGAAGGAGCACAAATTAAAGTAATTGCTGATGCAAATAAAATTGAAATTTGGAGTCCAGGGAAACCTATTTTTAGTTTAGATAAGTTTAGAACCTTTAATGTTCCTTCTCAAAGCAAGAACCCAAAAATTGCATATATCTTTTATAAAACAAAATTGGTTGAAGAACGAAATATTGGAATGAAAGAATTAAGTGTTTATAAAGAGAATAATAATGTGAAATCACCTTCATTTAAAATGGTAGAATCATATTTTGTCACTACTATTTATCGAACAATTCTACCAGCAGAAATTTTCTCACTAACTGAAGAAGAACAAAAAAATCCTTTACTTACAGGTTTGAATAAAAATCAAATTCTATTATACCGTTATATTCGTGAAAATGGAGCCGTAAGTTCAGGAGATTATGCAAAGGTTATTGACAAATCAGGTAGAACAGTAAGAAATTATTATAAAGGAATGGAAAAGGTTTTGAAGAAAGAAGGTGCGGGTTCTGCTACTAAATTCGTATTAAAAGAATGATTAACGATAATATAGATATGATGTCCGGAAACAATGGCTATTTATCCGGAAATTTCCGGATACGATACGAGTCAATAAAGTATATCCGGAAAACCAATACGATTAATCGGAAATTTCCGGAACTAAAAAGTGTATTAAAACAACGAAAGCCCAACAAAAGTGTTTATTGCACAAATATATTCAACTTAAACATTGATATGAAGTTAGTCAAAATAAGTAGTTTTTTAAGGCACTT